>JAAZIQ010000017.1 GCA_012800795.1 Bacillota bacterium | reverse complement strand
TCTGAAACAGGCACTTTGTTGCGAAAATCAGGACCGTTTTTTGTAAACTGGTAGGCTTCCGTAACCCTTGAAAAATGGGCAATCTCTACTATTTTTTCTTTTGTATCCACATTACGCACTCGACATGAGCTGTATGCGGAAACATATCCACCGGCTGCACTTTAACGACAGTGAAGCCATGGGCGGTTAAATATTTCAGGTCACGTGCCAGTGTGGCTGGATTACGGGAAATATAGACGAGACGCTCTGGCTGCATAGAAGCAATTGTTTTCAGCAGCTTTTCATCACAGCCTTTGCGCAGTGGGTCAACCAGCACTACATCCGCTTTATAGCCCTGTTGATAAAGCTTTGGCACAAGTTCTTCCGCGGCACCTGCATGAAACTCTACATTAGAGATGCCGTTTAATTTTGCATTTTGTTTAGCGTCTTCAACGGCTGCCTCCACTATTTCCACACCAACTACTTTAGCAGCGGCATCGGCTACATACAATGCTATGGTGCCAATACCGCAATAAAGATCAAATACTATTTCCTGTCCCTGTAATGCTGCATACTCTTTAGCCTTTTGATAAAGTATTTCCGTTTGCTGCGAATTAACTTGGAAAAAAGAGCGGGGCGACAACCTATAAGTTAAAGAACCTATTTTTTCTATTAAATAAGGTCGGCCCCATAATGTTTTTTCCTCCTCGCCAAGAATGACATTGACGCGACGAGTGTTAATGCTTTGTACAATGCCTACTAAATTATTAATGTTGGCACGCAGCGCTGTAATGAGCTTTTGGGCCTGCGGCAGTTCACGTCCATTGGTAACTATGGTCACTAGCACTTCAGCTGTGGCAAAAGAAGTTCGAGCTACGATATGACGTACTAGACCCCGATGTTCTTTTTCATTGTAAATTGGAATTTTTAATTCCTGCAGCTGTTTACGAACTATATGCACAACTTGGTCATTGACGGGATGTTGAATATGGCAGCTATTTAGATCAACAATTTTGTGGCTGCCCTTCTCAAAAAAACCGGCCTGCACTTTGCCACTGCTCATACCGATTGGCACTTGGGCTTTATTGCGGTAGTGCCAGGGATTAGCCATCCCAATGGTCGGCAAAACAGTCACATCGAGCCCGCCAATGCGCTTTAGCGCATCGTAAACAACCCTTTGTTTATATTTTAATTGTTCTGCGTAATCAAGATGCTGTAACTGGCAGCCGCCGCATTGGCCAAAATGCTCACAAACCGCTACTACCCGCTGTGGTGAAGTATTTAGCAGTTTTTCCACCAGTGCCCGGGCATAACTTTTCTGCACAGAGATAACCCGGGCAATAACTTTATCACCAGGAAGCGCCTGGGGCACAAAAACGGTAAACTCTTCGTGGCGTCCCACACCTTCACCCTGGTGATTAAGCCCATCTATCACTATTTCCAGCTGCTGTCCTTTAAAAACAGGAATCTCCTTTTTTATCTTCATAAGTTTCCTCTTTCCTGAAAGTCTCTTTAACAAAGCAACTTAATTAAGGGGATTGGCACATTTAGGACAATACTGAAAATCTTCGTAGGTTTCATAACCACAGTTGGCACATCTTTTTAAGTGCCGGTAGCTACCAGAACGTATCAAATGTAAATCCTCTTCCGTTAATGTGACAGTCTCTCCCCTTGCTATACGGTTTCCCAATTCTGCATCAATGCTATAAAGGCTGCCGCAGCAGCTTGTTCTGACAAAGTATTTTTTGTTCCATTTAAAAAGAGGAATAAAAAACAAGCTAAAATAAGTATACTCCATAAAAACTTCATAAGAGCCATATCTACCGCACTGCCGGCAGATGGCTGGCTGATTAAAATCCAGTTTTTCCTGTTTTGATGACACCCCAAAAATAAAGAAAAAGAACATAATGTTCCCTCCCCCATACTTACCTCATACAAATTAATAATAAAGCATTCATCCATAAATGTCCAAAAGCTTACCTAAATAAATTTGCTTAAAATTATCTTAAACTAAAAGAGATGCAGCGCGCATCTCTTTTAAATTTCTTCAATATTAATAAGACCATTTTCATGTAGTGCCACAATCACATCTTTTACATCCACTTTCTTTTCTGGCGGCAGTGCTGCCACAAAAGCATCAATCTGCGCCTGATCCACTAATTTTGTTACTTTTAAGTTGCCTACCGTAAATTGATCAGCCAAATTATTCTTAACCCCCTATTGTTTTTTTTATTGTTCGTCTTACCGCAGATATTATACTTAATACTCGTACTTTAAAAAGATCACTAAACAAAAAACCGTCCCATGGACGGAATTTTTTTCAAAAATTATTTATTCTGACTATCTCTGATTGCTACGAGTATACGGGCAAATTGCTGTGCAGCTGAAAGAGATACCATGGAAACAGCAAGCATAATAAAAAAGCCAAAATGAGAATCACCTAGAAATTTGCCCAGGGGAAATAGTGCTACAGTAGAAACAACTGCAATAATAAAACTGGTTTGTCCCTCTTTTATCCTCATTGCCTGCATAAAAATACTGTCTTTTTTCACTTCCTTACCACCTTTCTTTTAGAAATCACTATTAAATAATGCAGTAAGTGGTATCAATATGCCTAGAAATATAGCTCCTGATGAAACCAAGTTAATTGTACCATAAATTCAATCAATAATACACCCTTGATTACACTTCATCTTTTAACCGTGCTATTTCCTCCTCAGCTAAAGTGTAACAGGGGACGGTTCCTTGTCACATTCCAAATTAGCTCTTTTCAGCCGCGATTACCGTAATATCATCCCAGACATAAGCAACGGTAGGAATTTCCTGCGCAGAAATGGTATAGCCAGTATACCATACATGCAGGGGTTATCTCTACCTCAAATGGTTGACAATATCATCTCAGCAATATATGATATAGTTAAGGATTTACTTAATTAATTGAGGGGATGCTACAATGGCAGAGTTATTGGAAATCCTAAAGGCACTATCTGATGAAAGCAGGTATAAGTTGTTACAACTGCTTTTACAGCATGATTATTGTGTTGGCGCTCTGGCCCAAAGGTTAAATATCTCTGAATCTGCAGTCTCACAGCATCTTAAAATTCTCCGTCAGGCAGGCCTGGTTAAGGGAGATAAGCGCGGCTATTATACTCATTACTACGTGGAACGTGAACTTTTACGTCAAGCAGCCAATGATTTAGAGCAGCTTGCGCATTTGCCACCAATTAGTTCTGCCTGTCACCATCTAGATAAAGACAATTGCAGATGTGAAAAAGTCCACTCCACAGAAAACAAAAAATAACACCGCTGGGAAAATGAGCAATCTTGATCATACCAAATTTCTTGCTAAGGAGGCAGCGCATTTGAGCAGCACAATCATCGAAGTCAATCGGCTGAGCAAATATTTTGGCAACCTTAAAGCTGTCGATGAAATTAGTTTTTCCGTCAATAAGGGCGAAATCTTTGGCTTTCTGGGACCCAACGGAGCAGGTAAAACAACCACCATAAATATGCTAACCGGATTGGCCAGGCCCTCCTCAGGCTCCATCTACATTGCCGGGGAAGATGGGATTAAAAATATCAAAAAAGTACAGCAGCTAATTGGTATTGTGCCTGATGAAAGTAATCTATACGATGAAATGAGCGGTTTGGAAAACCTAATCTTTTGTGCTTCGCTGTATGGCTTGGACAAACAAAAAAGTGAAAAACGAGCCAAACAGTTACTGGCCCAATTCGGCTTGGACAATACCGGCAAAAGGCCCTTCAAAGCTTATTCTAAAGGAATGAAGCGCAAGCTAACAATTGCGGCAGGCATCATCCATCAACCGCAAATTCTTTTTCTTGATGAACCCACTACCGGGATTGATGTGGAAAGCGCCCGGCAAATACGACAGCTGCTGCAGGAATTAAATCACCAGGGTACAACCATTTTTTTAACCACCCATTACATAGAAGAAGCGGAAAGACTCTGCCACAGAATTGGGTTCATTGTCAAAGGAAAAATTGTACGGATCGGTCAATTGAGTGAATTGATGCAGGATGCGCAAAAAGACAATATCGTAGAATTTACACTGGAAACTTACTGCACGGAATTGCAAAACGCACTGGCAACAGAATTCCCCGAAACTAATGTTACCAAAGCGGAAGGTGAAAAAATCAGAATCAGTTCTCCGGAGCGGATTGAGCTGATGCCCTTCATGAAGTTTTTTGCCCAAAATCAAGTTCCGGTATACGAAGCTAGGGTAATCCGTCCTTCGCTGGAAGATGTATTTGTTAAAATTACCGGCATAGAGCTAAGTGAAATGAAGAAGGAAAGGGAGGGGCGTAAAAAATGAACAAATTGATCCCCTTTTGGAGCATCCTAAAAAAGGACATGAAAAACTACTACTTGAAGCCTCCCAATATCAGTTGGGGAATCATCTTCCCCATTGCTTGGACATTAATGTTCTTTATTCGTTCCGAAACTGCTGTAAACATCAGAAGTATTTTACCCGGCGTCATGGCACTTTCCGTCCTCTTTGGGACAACCTCCATGCTGGCAGTGACCATTACCTTTGAGCGCAGAAGCCGTTCCTTTGAACGCTTACTGCTGGCACCCATCAGCCTAAATCTTTTAATGCTGGCCAAAACAACGGGTGCTATAATCTTTGGGGTTATTAACGCCTTTATTCCCGTCATTTTTGCTTCTTTTTTAACGGATCTATCCAACATCAATTGGATAGCAGCGTTTTTAAGTGTGCTTCTAATTGCCGTTACCTCTACTTTTTTAGGTTTATTTATTGCCGTCTCCGTCAGCGAAGTATTTGAAGCACAAACATTCTCCAACTTTTTTCGCTTCCCCATGATGTTTCTGTGTGGTTTGTTTATACCTATCCCCAACCTACCTGTAGTGCTGCAGCCCCTTTCTTTTCTCTTACCCCTAACTTATGGTGTCGATATCCTAAAAACAGCAATTAATCAGACCGGGTTTATCCCTCCCTGGATCAGCTTCCTTGTCCTTTTAGCTTTCTCCCTTTTCCTTTTCCTCATGAGCACACGCAATATCCAAAAGAAATGGATCTACTAAAAAGAACCGCTCCCTCTATCAAGGGAACGGTTTTTCCTTTTATCCTCAAGCGTTTTGCAACATTCTAACTTGGTTTTCCAATGCCTGGCGAAATGTACTTAAGCCGGCATTATTGACATAACAAATATTTTTATATTGCTTCAAATTATCATGAGTTACATGTTTACCGTAAGCCGTGACATGCATAATAATGTCAGCTTTCTTTGCCTCATGGGCTGTTTTTTGCGGTTCTTCCGCTCCATCGACAAATAAGAAAGAGCCGCCATATCCCTCCACAATTTCTCTGTATCCGTCTTTATGGCAGGTGTCACCAACTACTAAAACTTTGTGGTTATGTAAAGAAACTCTTTTTTTTAACATGGTATTTTCCTTTTGCAATAATTTCAGTTTCCTTTGCAGCTCTGAATTAATTTTCTTATAGCGGCTTAATTCCTGCTGCATTTTGGCAATTTCTTTACTGTACCTCTCCCTTTCTGCTATTAATTTGTTTTCCGCCAACGATATTTCATCAATGGCCTGCAGTGCAGCTCTTTCAACATTATTTACATACGCTAAATATGCAGCTCTTATATTGCCTTCGCCGGCCACATGCATTAACTTATTTTTGCCGGAATTATTTTGGTCGTATAAAAAACAACCGGTTTTAAGGGCAACACTTTCTAATTGTGCCTTTAAAATCTCCATTTTACCAAGTTTCCTTACATTCTCTAAAAAATTCTCCATGGCAAATGGCTTTGTAATTACTTTTTCAGAATATTTTTCTCTAATTTCTGGATCATGCTGTGCAATATATAAAACTGAATAGTTAAACAATAATTGCGCAAGTGGTTTTTTACATATCTGTTGCTCCACAAAAATATCCAAAATAAATCCTTTGCTCTGCTGCAAAAAAACCATTACAACTGCATGCTTAACCAACTGCACTATTTTAGGATCCATACCGTGGGAAAACGCTATTTTTTCCGGCTTTGCAGCTTTTTTATAAAAACGTTTTGCCAGTTTCTGCAATAGCCATTGCTGCGCTTCGCTACACCCCTCCCTAAAAGCTTTATTTTTTTTATCCGGGATGGTAATAAGGCACTCAAGAATATTTACTGCTAAATCCGGCGGCATACTCTGTATAATTGAAGCAAACGCAGAAAATGCCAAAATATCGTCCAAGGATATGTTTTCCTTCTCACAGCACCGCAAAACATGCATTACATTTTTGTCTAACTCTAACATCTTTATCCCTCCAAAATGATTTGTTAGAGTCACTTCCGCTGCAAACAAAAAACCCCTGACTTTCCGATGAAAGTCAAGGGCAATGCTTTTTTGCAAGAAATACTGCCACTGCTAGATTACCTTTCAACGGAAGGCTCTGCTTCTACTTAGGCTGGTATCCTGACTTATGGATCAAAGCTTCCCTTCGCCTTCCCATTCCCAAACCGGAACAGTGGCTTCTTTAAGGGTCACTCCCCAAATACAGTGACCGGATCGTTCTGGATTCTCACCAGATTCCCAATTATCTTTGCGTCGGCAAAGACCTAAGCAGTAATGTATTCGCTTTTTTCTTGATTCCCATATTAATACATAAACTTATAAATGTCAATCAGCAGTATAATCATTTAAATAATTTCTTTAAAGTCTTAAAGATATCAAAAGAAGTTTTGTTATAGACTTTATTGTATACATACTTTTTAGGATCTCTTAACCAGCCCCAACCCCGTGGCATCTTAAGTCCCGCTCTGTGCACAATCTGCCTTTTTATACTGGTTCTGGCAGCTATTCTTTTTTTAAGACTGGGCTTGCGGAAACCAAACTTCATGATCTCACCTGGCTTTGCTATGTTGTTCCCCTGGGCTTTGATTATATTATGATTGAAGTGCGTAAACTGCTAATATAAGGTGTGTTTTATGAGCTATGTCCAACTATATCAAAAAGGCATTTTATTAACAAGGACACAGCGTTTAAAGGAACTACTTAACCCCTGCCGCCTTTGCCCCAGGGAATGCAATTCCTATCGGGTGTTCCTAGATTCTTGCGCCAAAATTTAATGATATCTCTTAGCACCTTTGCAGGCCTAACGTTTAAATCATTAAAACAAAAAATCCGTTTATTCGTGCCTGTAATAACTTGAAACTCATTCTCATTTATCCTTTTTACAAATAATCCTGGAAATTCCATAGAAGTCATATGATCGGATTCAGCTATACGTTCTGCAGAAAAATCTACGCCAATGCATTCTTTAAAGCGTCTTAATTCACGCCATAAGCGCACTTCTATGCTGCTAAGATGAAGTTCAGGATATAAATTTGCTTCTTTAAAAATTTCCCAACTAGTTCTTTGTGGTTCCGCTGGACCATAACCCCCCGGCCTAATTGGGTTTAATCTTTTCTCCCAACGTTCAATGGTAAAAAGAACAGCTAATTCATGGGGAGCTCTTCCCCTGGGTGCCTCTTTTATCTCATATCTGTACAGAACAGTATAATCCTTTATTCGACCATAATAGTAAATGCCTTGCTCCGCTTCATTTGTAAACAATCTTTTAGATTGATAAATGGCCACATATTCAAGCTCGTTTAAGTATGACTTTACTTCTTTTAAATATGTATAGTAATAATTATTTTTCAAACAAAGATCGAGCTGGTCTTTTCTGCCCAATGGTCCAATTAGAACATTGCGTTTACTATCCCGCGTTAAATATTCCACAGTGCCTTCTTGCATGACTGTCCGCTCAAAAGCACTATCCGGTGTCTCCAAAATTAGTTGCTCCAACAGTGTTTCTACAAGCTTTGTCTGGTCCGGCAAAAAGGGTAAAGCACCAATTCCCACCTGCTCTATACTTTCGTAGAACTTATGTGCCGGCTCTCCTTTTTGTCCTGCATAGCGTAACTCATCATTATAGGGAAAAAGTACAATGGCCGCAAAAACATTTCTACTTATATTTTCCTGACTAATAATGGCATCACGGTAGCGATGCATTGTGTTAATAGCATCTTCTGGGGGACCGGGTTGCTTAAATCTTTTAATATACTCGTCTTCCACTGCAAGCCGATATTTAGCATCAAAAATGTAATGAAATTCTGTCTCCGAGCCTTCCTTCTCCAACTTTAGGACATTATCTGGAGTTTGAGCAATAGTCGGCAAATCACTATATCTGCGATTATATGTTAATGTATATTTTTCACCATTATGTGGATTAACATATTCCAGGGTAGAAGCTTTACCTTTAACTAGGTTAACGGTAATACCATTCGACTCTACTTTAACTAAATCGTTGCGCTCAAGACGATACTTTTTCCTTAGCAGTGCATTAATTTTTAAAAAACACCAATATTCATATAATGCTGCTAGCCCTTTAGGCGAGATGGCAAATAAATCAGAAGAAATATTTAAACCTTTTAGGAGCATCAAATAGCATTTAAACACCTGCCGATATCCCGGCGCCATTTGCATAACTAAAGAAGAATGTTCTACTTGCGTTAGTTTTCCTACTTCTTGTAAAAAACCAAAACGGGCATAACGTTGCAGTTGCTTTTGTGCTCTAGTAATTTCAGCAATCACTCTTTCGTCTACATTTTTTTGCGAAAGATATTTTTCCTTAAAGGCTTTTAGTTTAAAATTAATCTGCCACAACATCCATTTTAAAAAACGATTTTCATAAGTGTTATAACTCAATTCTTTTCTAGTATCTAAAATCCTCCGCGGTGTATAATATTCACCTGCAAGCTGTACTAAACCATATTTATCTCTCTCAAAAAGTTTACTTCTTTTTTGCAGCCACCGCACTGCTGCTTTACCCACATGCTTTGCCCTTGCCGGATGCACCGCACTACTGACAGAAACAATTTTATGGTGAGGACGTTTCATAACTCGTTCCAAAGCCTGAAACAACTTCTCTTGAATCGCGTTAAAAATGGCATAAAATTCAGCTTGTGTAGTTGCTTTTTCATCCCGTAATTCCGCATATAACCTGGTTTTTAATAAAAAATCATAAGCCAAATTATAAACTTCTTCATTAACTTCCCGTAATAGTTGCTCAAAGTCTCGTTGATAATCCAATTTACTAGGAAAGACCTCAAGTTCAAAGGAAAACAATACTTCATTATCCCCTACTATCTCAAAATGAGAAAAGCCTACTTCATCCCCAAAATTAAGGATACCAGTAAGCAATCTGTCCCCTTCCCCTAGGGAAGTAATAGCATCTCTGATTTGCTTATTTAGGTGATCTACAGCCAGTTGCTTCTGGCATCCGGCCTTTTTCTCTAAAATAAATTCATAATTTGTCTGCTCAAAAAAGCAAGGCCAAATAGTACCACCCTTATAATCAACCAAGCCCAGCTGGGGATCAAATACTTTGATTGAGGCAGAACCGGATGATACACGGAGCACTGCTCTTTTCATTTCTCCATGCTCATCTTGATGCAACTTAAATGCTTCCACTATTTTATTCTTGGCTGGCCCTTTAATAACTAAGACGAAATCTTCTGTCTCAATAGATAATAATGTATGTACTTTATGGCCAGAAAGAGGTAAAGCCATCACTTTCTAGCCTCCCTAACATAAATTGGACTTTCCTTAAACTTGCCGGGTAACGATCAGTAAATAGCCTTTCTAATTCCTCAAGAATTTCTTTTACCTGCCCATCACTACCTTGAATGCGTGGCAGGATTTTTTGTAAAATCTGAAAATCTACCGCTTGCTCTTCTGGCAGTAACCCCCATTCTTTGTTATAGAGCAAATAAAAACAAAATTCATCACGTACACGATAACCCACTTGAAATCCACCACGGGCAATTATGCTGTTGATCTCTTCTAGAATTTGCACTTTTTCCTGAATAAAAGCTTCATTACCAACATAACAATCCTTAATTAACAGATAATCACTTTTAAAATAACGATTATCTATTTCTATAGCGTCAATAGCTTCAGATACTTCCGGAAACTTTGACAAATTAACTTCTGTTAATTCTATGGTATTAGCCCGATCTAGTACTTTCCGGCTAAAAGCATATGTTGTTTCATCCATATTAACTGTACCAATTACATAAAGATTTTCCGGGAAATATAGCTTGCCCCCATCCCGCTCTGAATGCTCATGCCCATTGATATTGATACCATGACTAATAATCCGCCCATCAACAAGTTTCCGAGACTCAATAATACTTAAGAATTCACTAAAGTAATATTCCACTCGGGCTAAGTTCATCTCATCAAGACAGACAAAATATGGTTTGTAAGGGTTTTGGATAGCATCCTTAATAACCTTAACTAAAGGTCCAGCTACAAATTCACCTTGCAAATTGTAATAACCCAATAAATCTGCACTATCATTCCAGTCTGGCCGCACCGGAATTAATCTATATCTGCCATTTTTCTCCGTAGCTCCAACCGCTGCTGCAAACAACTCACCGATCTTACTCTTACCAGTCCCCGAGATCCCAGCTAAAATTACAAAAGGTTTAGTCTTGAGGGAAAGATAAAAGTTCTTAATTAACTCCTCTTCAAAAGTAAAACCTTGAGCCGCAATGTAGCTACAGATATGACCTAGAACCTCGCTTACACTAAGAATAGTTCCATGATTTTCAAACCCCTCATTAGGCTTCTCCTGGGGTGCCTCCGGTAGTACAGAATTGTCTTCCTCTAGCTCATACGCTCTTGTAATGAATTCGGGCCAATCTGTTTTCGGCTGGGCTTCCATCACTATTTTTAAACCCTCTTGGCTAAAATAAAATAAAAATCCTTGTTTTACTGATCCATTCACATCTAAAGGGCCTCTATTAATGTTTAACTCTAAAATTCTATTATTAAAAGTGTTCAACTTAATACTAGGCTGTAATTTGTGGTACCGAACTTTTACTAACCGTCCTTCCCCTTCCCACTGCTCTCCTAAATAATTCGGCTTTGGTTTGATAATAGCTGGCGCTAGCACTTCGCTGACGTAGCGTAATGCACCATTTGCATAATGCAAAACAATATCACCTATTCTCAATTCCGCCATCGTTTCCCAATGATATTGTGTCCTGCCATCACTAGTTTTTAATGGTGCCCAAAGTATGCCATGCTCCACTGTAGTGTTTAGTGTTGCTATTTTTTGGTTTACCCACCAAATATTTCGTTGTTGTGCTTTGGGATGTGAAATTAATTTAACTAGATATCTAAAAGGCTCTTTAGTTTTGTAAAACTCCATATATTCTGCATCTGAATCTGGCACAATGACAAGCTGATTACCTATTTTATTTTGTTCAATATAATTATAACTTCTTTGAAAACGTTCTTTTAATAACTTCTTCAAATCGTTGTTGCTATCATATCGCAGTTGGAGTGTATCTATTTCTACACCTTTTCGATCAATATTAACAAGCGCAGCTTTATACTCTTTGCCCTCAATTATAAGCGTAACTTCACGCCTCTCTCCTCGATTTAAAGTTATGCTGCCATTAGCTTCATTAAAATCTTCATGAAATTCCAGTGGGATATGCGATCCATACTGAAAAACTGAATAGTCCACATGTTTCCTGCTATTAAATCCGGAATATTTAGTTTTGACCAGCTTCTTTTTTCTTTTATAATTTCACTCAACTTATACTGATACTCCTTACTCTTGAAGTTTTTTAAGTTATACCTAATATACTTCCGAGCAAATTGCATTTATTCAAAACTTTAATTGTTTTATTTGTTCTACACTACAGATGTTTTCCCTCTTATGCAGTCAACCTTAATAAATTAAGCCTCCTTCTTGACAGCTTCTAGAAAGTACTATTCTGCTATTCTATCCAGATCGTCTTTCACTAGCTTCCAATCAGCCCTGCCAAATGCTTATAGATATCATGTTTCATTTAAAGAAAAGTCCTGATGGTGAAAGAGATAAAGTAGGTTTCGTGCCCTGGAGGCGCCAACATAAATATCGGCCGGTGTACAGGCGTAGTTCCACTCTTTTAGTCCAATCAGAAAGACGATATCAGCCTCCAGTAAATACCCTAACGCAGGATGGATAATGACAAAATCGGCTTCACGAATTGTTTCCGGGTATACTGGGATTCTGGAATCAGATATTTAAAAGAATAAAGTACAGTGTGCTCATCAGGTAAATTAGCAGCTGCTTGGTAGAAGAGACGTTCTCCCGTATTCTCTATGCTTTCAGGGTTGAGAAAAGGAATTAGGGTAGCCATAATTTCCTCCTTACAGAAAACACACAATATGATAAGGTGCAAGATATTGACTCTAGTTCTATACATTGTCACTAAATTCCTTTTCTGTTAACGGGAAGGGGATACTGCCACGGCATGACAGTAGTACACCTGCATAAGATCCTATTGGCATTTAAGGTTTTCTAACACTTCCTTAAACCATTCCAGCAGCTCTTGCGTCTCTAGTGCATCCATCAAATCCAGTTCTTCATCTGTGTAAAACCTGATTTTATCAATGCCGCCCTTTCTGTGAATGTAAGCATCAATGTACTGTTTGAGCAAGTTTGCAATGTGATCCAGTTGGCTTTGCGTAAATGGTCTTCTGTAGATAATGGGAATGTCTGCTGCATACCTGATGCAAGCAGCTTCAATGTCGGTGTAACCTTCACTTCTAAAATTGGAAAGAAACATTTCTACCGAATCTGCTACAAACTCATTCCATGCTTGCTCCGGGGTCATGCTTTTAATCCATTTTGCCATAAGTTTTCACTCCTTGAAAAATAATCTAAGCCACACCATTTTGATAAGAGGAATTTGACTTAAAAAAGAACCTGTGTCGCTGCGAGACACAGGTTCTGGCAAAATAGTGTAGGCTTCTATATATAATTAGTTCAACCTTGCAAATAAAATGCAAACTAAATTTTAAAAAAATTACCTGTCGCAGGATTATGGCGGGAATAAAGAAAACTATGTATAAGAATGAACAGAAAAGCTTTAGTTTAGGGCAAAGGAGTTGCAAATGTTGATAAATATCAGTCTCCCTGCTGATGTGACCTATATCTTGAACAAACTAGATGAACATGGCTTTGCCGGATATATTGTCGGCGGCTGTGTGCGGGATATTTTGTTAAATAAAGAGCCGGTTGACTGGGACATTACAACTAATGCGCAGCCAGATCAAGTTAAACAATTATTTCCTAAAAGCATTGATACAGGCATTAAACACGGTACGGTTACAGTATTTATAAACGGCAAGCAATACGAAATTACAACATTTCGCCAGAGCGATTACCGCCAATCTGATAACATCCTTTTGCTGAAAGGAGATTTAAGCAGGCGGGATTTTACCATAAACGCCATGGCTTATAATCATCAGAGGGGGTTGGTTGACTATTTCAACGGTGTTAAAGATCTAAAAGAAGGTATAATCAATGCCGTTGGAGATCCTGAGAAACGCTTTCAAGAAGATGCCTTACGGATGGTGCGCGCCATCCGTTTAGCCTGCCAGTTGGACTTTGAAATTGCCCCAAAAACTTTTGCTGCAATAACCAGAAACCATCAACTTTTAAAAAGTATTAGCACGGAAAGAATCAGAGATGAATTCTGCAAAATATTGCTCATTGAACAACCCGGGCGAGGCATACAGATGCTGTACTCTACTTTACTGATGGATTTTATTCTGCCAGAGCTGACTTGCATTGATCTTGACCACACCTTGGCAGTAATAGGTGCTACGCCAAAAGATTTGACAGTCAGGCTGGCTGCACTCTTTCTTGACATAGACAAACCGCAAGAAAGGGCAAAAATCGCGCGTAATGCTCTTAAAAGATTGAAATTTAGCAACAAAACAATTGATGCGATTTATAGACTGCTACAAGAGTTCAAGCTGCCTGATTATTCAGATGAAGTCAGTATAAAAAGGTTTATTAATAGAGTTGGCCAGGAGAATTTACAGTCTTTTTTTGAGTTACAGCTTGCTGTGATAAAGGCTTGCAAACCTCCACATGGTTTTTCTGCTGTAGATGCCTTAAAAGAGCAAGTCTATAAAATCATCAAAGAAAAACAGCCGCTTACCATAAAGGATTTGGCTGTTAATGGCTATGACTTAATAAAAATTGGTATTCAACCCGGTGTACAAATGGGACAGATCCTTAATTACTTACTGGAAAAAGTGCTGACAAAGCCGGAACTTAATACTAAAGAAAATTTGCTTAACATTGTCCTTTCCGAGAAACATAATGTTTAGAAGTTTTTTACGCAAAGAAAACCCTTCCATATCCTACAAATCAGATCGGCGTAATATTTATTATTTGTTAATGGATATAAGTTAAAATTATGCTACACTGTTGCCAGAATGGAAATTGGGTTTGGGCAAAAACTAAAAATATCAAAACAAAAGCTCGGGAGTGTGATGAAGTGGCAACAGTATTGTATATTAAGGCCAATGCAAAACCTGATCATCTGTCGAGAACAATGAGGATTGCCAATGCATTTGTGGAAAAATATCAAGAACTACATCCGGAAGATGAAATCATCACTCTAGATCTCTACAAAGAGAAGATTGGTTTCCTGCAGGAAAAACAGGTATTATCACATTTGGAACCACCGGCACCAAATAGTCAAGACGACCCTGTGCTAAGGTATGCCTATCAATTCCGTGATGCCGACAAATATATTATTGCCGCGCCTTTTTGGAATTTAAGTTTTCCGGCCATTTTAAAGGCTTACATCGACTATGTTACTGTTGTAGGTGTAACTTTTAGGTATACCTCTCAAGGCGCGGTAGGCCTGCTGGAAAATAAAAAAGCTGTGTACTTTGTCACTCGTGGCGGAAACTACACAACGCCTCCTTTTAATGAATATGAAATGGGAGAAAGATATCTGCGCACCATCTTTGGTTTTATGGGCATTACAGATTTTACCACATTTTCAGCCGATGATATGGACCGGAGTGCCACAGATGTGGATGCTGTTGTCGCTCAAACTATCGCCAAAGCAAACCAATTTGCTGCCACTTTCTAGAATGTCTAAGTTAGCATCTCCCAATTCAAATGCTACCTTGTTAATTAGGCAGGGTGGCATTTTGCTTTTGAATGCAGCTTTTAAAATAAAATTAAAAGCACAGAGCAATATGTGCACTGTGCTTTTTTATCTTTAGGGTTCTTTTAACTTGTGAAGAAAAGACGGCGCAACCAGTAAATGCCTGCAAAAAGTGGGATGGCAAAAAGCAGTAAATAGGGTGATATATATTTTTTTTACTGATGGGTAGAGCAGCGGAAGCGGCTCCTTCTAAATCGTCTGCCGTTTGTGTAACTGCGTTGCCCAATGACCTTCCCGTTTCCATGGCATAGTACTGATCATCGCTAATAAGCTGAACAGCATCCAAATCTACTAATTCATTGATCTGGGCTTTTGTCAATTCTGCCGCTACCACACCGTTTTCGTATGTATGGCTGATGCCCAGAGCGGATAGCTTGTCTGTGATAATACGGGCCGATGCTTCTAAGCCGGTTAGGCGGATTGCTTCCAGTTCCTTATAGTAGGCTTCATAATCCTCTTCTATTACCGGCAGGTCGCGTACCGGCTCTCCTGCAGAGTCGCCGCCGTAAGCCGGCATACTGCCGGCACCTTCCGCTTCGCCTTGGACAAGGGGAGTGTCAGCGGCTGCTGCGGAGGGTAAAATGGCTACATCCGCTACGGCTTCAAGTCCGGTGACCCCATAAGCCGTGGAGCCAAACAGCTCCTTTAAGGAAGAGATGCCTCTACTGTATTCTGGGTATCTGGACTTTAGCTCCTTAAAACGCTGTGTTAATTCAGCTGTTTCGGTAAAAGTGGGAACAATACGAACACTAAATTTAGTTTGCGCGTCTGCTTCTTGCAGGCGTTTATAAAAATTTACTTCCACTTTACCCGCTTCCTGCCGCAACTTTTCCCAAGCGGTGGCGGCCAATTCCCGCTCGCGGAGAAAATAAGCTTCCATGCCGGCATCATCCAAGATCTCAGCTGTTTTTTCCCGAATATAGATAATGCCGGTATTGGATGAAGCGGAGCCACCTGTGTCATAACGGGGTAAACTGCTGACAGAACTGTCCGGATCAATTTCATGCTTAGCCTCAGGAGGTTCTTCCTCTAGGATCGGTTCAGGCAAGGGCATAACCTGCGGCGGTACGGGTTCTATTGTACCGGGTGACTGCGGTGAAGCTACCGGAGTCTGGCCGTCCGATAAAATTTCATATTTAGCACACCAAAATGATTCCTGCAAATATTCCAGAGTAATTTTATCTCCTTCATGGACTTGGACACGGTCTGTGGGTACTTCATATTTTTTTGCCAAATATTCTACGGCTGTCTGATAATATTCTGCGGCAAAACCGGGCTCAGCTGTCAGAAGAAGGAGAATAAGGACAAGCAGTAAAGTTAGCGGTTTTCTCATGTCATGCCTCCTTTTACCTTTTGCCCTTTAGACGCAGGTTGATGCTTTAAGTTCCATAAGATAACAAACAATTTATGTTTATTTATACCGGAGCACGGGATAAAAACCCAACAATTTAAGTATTACAGCTTCTCTGGCCGCCTCGCGAATGGCTGCTTTCACCGCTGCGTCCTGCGGTGTGCCGTCAAGATCAACAAAGAAAATATATTCACCCAAGCGGCTTCTTGCCGGTCGGGATTCAATTCTAGTCATATTTACTTTATGCTCGGCAAAAGCACGCAGCACCGCATAAAGACTGCCTGCCGTATTTTTAACGGAGAAAAGAATTGATGTTTTTTCTGGCTGGGGCAGGTTGCTTCCTTCCCGCCCCAGCGCAATAAAACGGGTGACAGAAGTATTATCCTCAATTCCGGCAGCCACAACGGTCAGGCCATATTTCTCCGCAGCTTTTCGGCCGGCAATGGCGGCGGTACCCTTTCCCTGCTCTGCTGTTATAGCTGCAGCTTCTGCCGTACTTAAAACCGGTACTGTTTTGATCCCGGGGAAAAACTGCTGCAAGTAATTTCGGCACTGGCCCAAGGCGTGGGGATGAGAATAGATCTCTTGGATTTCACCCGGTTCTGTTTCGGTCGACAGCAAGCATAGTTCAATGGGTATATCTAATTGGGCCTGAATTTTTAGTTCCGCACTGCCGGTAAGAATATCAAGTGTTTCGGCTACAGATCCTTCCAGCGAGTTTTCCAGCGGCACAACTGCAAATTCTGCCTCACTTTTATCCACGGCACGGGCGCAGCAGGAAATGGTGGCATAAGGCCGTAGGCTAAAGGCATTACTAAAACGGGCAAAAATGGCGGCTGCTTCTTCGGAAAAAGTTCCTTGCGGCCCCAGATAAGCTGTCCTTTTCATTATTGTTTCACTCCAGGGACCAGCTTTTTTCCCATTAGTATCACAAGTTCCTCTACGGCAGCCATCAGTTCGCCAAAACGCTGCGGCGTGAGGGACTGGGGACCGTCGCATAAAGCAGTGCAGGGATCAGGATGGACTTCAATGAGCAGTCCGTCTGCCCCGGCAGCCAAAGATGCCAACGCTAAAGGCTGTACCAGGCGCCAGCTGCCGCCGGCATGACTTGGATCTGCAATTACCGGCAGATGGGAAAGGCGCTTTGCCAAGGCAATGGCACTTATATCCAGTGTGTTGCGGGTGGAAGTCTCAAAAGTTCTGATGCCCCGCTCACAAAGAATAACCTGATAATTCCCCTCAGACATAATATATTCAGCCGCCATCAACCACTCTTCCACCGTTGCTGCTATACCCCGCTTCAGCAGTACAGGCAGGCGCAGCTGCCCAACTTCTTTGAGCAGGGGGAAATTCTGCATGTTCCTAGCCCCGATCTGAATAATATCAGCCGTTTCAGCCACCTGCTCCACATCCGCCGGATTCAATACTTCCGTAACAATGGGAAGGCCGGTTTCCTCCCGGGCCTGGCGCAAAAAAGCCAGCCCTTTTTCCATCAAGCCTTGGAAAGCATAGGGTGAAGTCCTGGGTTTAAATGCACCTCCACGCAGGGCTGCCGCCCCATATTTTTTTACTTCGCGAGCTGCAGTGCTCAACTGCTCCATGCTTTCCACGGCACATGGCCCTGCCAAAACAGAAACATAACCACCGCCCAGACACACCGATCCCGTCCTAATCACTGTATCCTCCGGCTTCATTTCCCGGCTGACCAGCTTATAAGGCTGCATCACCCGCAGGACTTTTTCCACACCCGGCATTGTTTCCAAAACAGGAGGAATTTCCCCCATAGCTGATCCCACTGCACCGATAACAAGCCGCTCTTCGCCACGAATTAAGTGGCAGCGGTAACCGTGCTGCTGCAGGACATTCTCCACCGCCTGCAGTTCTTTTTCCCCCACATGCAGATCCATCACCACAATCATCTCTTTCCCTCCTGTTGTTTCTTTATTTAATAAAAAATCCGTCCCTAAAAAGGGACGGATATTAAACCGCGGTACCACCCAATTTGGTGCAGACTGCACCCACTTTCTACAAATACGGGATTGCTCCGATATTTGCCCCGGTACTAACGGGCGGGGAATCCGGCACAGCCTACTATAGTTCAGCCTGCGGCTCCGGAGGGAACTTCAGGTAAACCGCTACCTAGAGCCATTTGCAGTCGGTGATGGCTCCTCCCTGAAAGGCCGTATCTACCCTACTTTTCTCCTTCACTGCCATTTATCTTTTTAAGATTTTAAGGCTTATTCTAGCATAAGAAATCCTAGTTGTAAAGTATTATTTTTCGTAAAACAGCCGGATTTTTAGGAACCATACTTGGGAACGGGATGCAGCCAACCTTTAAGCTTTCCGTAGCGGATAAAATCATCTATTTTTTCTATTTCTTGCTTCAATAAAGAAACAATAAAGCCGCGCAGACGGTGATTGCTGAACATATTTTTAAAAGATCTGACATGCAATGTTCCTGCCCCCTGCATGCCCCTAAGCACCATTCTGTAAATATGAGAGTCTTCCCATAAGTCCTTGTTATCAAGAGCAATGGTAATATCGGCAGGGCGTTTAGGTAAAGGTATGCCAAAATGAATAAGCTCTTTTTCAATTTGTTCAATTTGCTTTTTAAGCATTTGAATCCCGGCGGCTAAAATTGCTTTAAGTTCAGTGTCATGAATGACACTGGTCATTACTTCAGTAAAGTGCAATGTGTCATAACGATATGTCAGCATATCCCAAAGGCAGCCCGCTTCTCCGCAGTTTATTTTTTCCTTTGTATTGGCAGGAAGGTTCCGGTAAGCCGGCGGTGTACCCGCCCAACCACGCAATGCAACATATTTCATAAAATCATCCGCATTTTTAACGGTCCGCAATAACATATCCGAGATCACTTCGCGTACTTCATCATTTGTCACAATACTGTAAAGTGAAATAACCAGATTTTCTATATGCTCCTGTAGGTACAGCAGCATACCCATGGCAATAAATTCATCATTCATCAATTCAGAACTGGCGGGACTAGGAGCAGCAACTCTGTTTTTATTAGGAGAGATAATATTATATTTTTTCAGCTGCCGGTGTAAAATTCCAATGCTTTTTTCCAGATCACTCTCCATTTTTTTTAGCATAAGTTTTAAATCAGCATCATGGGCAAGGGCATTATAGATTACTAGTTTTTCCATGGTCGTGTATTTTGAATTTAATATATCCCATAAACAAAAAGCTTCACGAATATCGACATTTTGTGATTTAGCTTCCGGTTTCTTCTGTATGTGCAGAAGTTCTTTAATTCTCATAGGCATTCTCCTTACCGTATTCCTTACCTAATTTATAGCATGCACAAAATTAGTACAAAGATACTACAATTACTAATTAATCACGGTCATTTTTGTAGCAATAAAAAAGCGCTTTGGCCGATAGCTTGACCAAAGCGCTGGCTGACTTTAGCTCCTATTTATTTTATTCCTTAAAAGCTTCCTTAACGCTCCACTCTTTCCAGACATTGCCGACTAAATCAGGATTGGGTTTCAAAGTTTTCTTGCCGGGTTTCCAGCCGGAGGGCGTAACCTCTGTACCTTCCGATTCCCTCACCAGTTGAAATGCTTTAATCTGACGAATTGTTTCGGCAACATTTCTGCCGACTGAAGGGGCCAATACTTCAAATCCCTGTATTACCCCATCCGGGTCAATGATAAAGCGTCCCCTTGTTTCAACTCCGGAATCTTCATCGTAAATACCGTACATTTTACCAATACTGCCGTCCTGATCAGACAGCATAGGGAAAGGAATATCTTTGTTGACCATTTTCGATAGTTCATGATCATTCCACATTTTATGGACATAGACACTATCTACACTTACTGCCAGAACTTCAACCCCCAGCTCCTTCAGCTCATCATACTTTTCAGCAACTGCTGAAATTTCAGTTGCTCAGACAAAAGTAAAATCGCCCGGGTAGAAGCAAAGCAGCACCCATTTCCCTAAATACTCTTCAAGGCTGAAATTCATAAACTTGTTATGGTAAAATCCCGGTGCAACGAACTTAGGAGCCGATTTTCCAACTTTCACAAGCATGCTCCTGTCCTCCCTAGGTACATTATTAATATTTTCCTGATTTGTGTCACTTGGTTTTTTTATTGGTGGTCTCTGACATCCTGGTTTAAATTCCTCCGGCATTTGATAAACCCCCTTTAAATTTAAAGTCACAAGCTTCCTACATATCCATTATATAACTAAAAAATATTTAATCATAACAAATCTATTACATTTCTTAGAATAGTCGTTCGTGTCAGCTTTTTTGACTATCTGTGGAGCATGCCAAGCCTAAAAACCTCTAAATCTGACAGTCTTGCCAAGTCTGCCATTCTCTCTTCTTTTGCCGCCACAAGTATTGATGTGACCGGTCCTGCGGAACAATGTACATCCACTTCAAGATCGGCATTTAAACTAAATTTCACACCGGCGCCGGCCGCCAGCTGCTTGGCTTCATACAATAAACCTTTAGAACCTACGGGTAGAATTTCAGAGATCCAGCTCTGTGCCAATAACCTGCGAAGCAGTGGAATATCCGGCACAGTTGAATTGAGCACATCATTACCAACTTTAGGACGCCCCAGACAATAAACATAGTTTCCCGCTTCTGCCCGTCCTAAACGTAAAACTGCCTTTTCCACCTGACCAAGGACCGTTATGCCTACGCCGGTCTGGGTAGTAAGCATATTTTCTTCAGTGCTACCGGTGATGGCAATATCCGCTAAACCGGCTGCAGTAAGTTCTTCCCTAATACCGCTGATAATTTCCCTACCGCTTGGTTCCATTTCTACACTTAAAGCATTGACTATAACCAGCGGTTCTGCTCCGGCGGCCATAACTTCCATAAGGGGTACACGCACCGTAAAACGCCCTACAATATTGCCGCTAGCCTTCACCAGATCACTTTCTTTACTACCAATGGCTCCCAAGGAATCACAGGCAATAACAATTATTTCTTCGCCCATTTCAAGCAGCGTTAAATCGCGAAAGCTCGTTACTTTAGGCCTCAAGTCCCGTTCCCACCTTTTTAATCATGGCCGATTGTGCTACTAAAGCGGCCAGCACAATGTTAACGGCAGAACCCACAAGCAGTGAAGGCAGCACGGTGGCAAAAAAACCGGCTCCATAAATGGGCACCAGCAGCAGTGGAGCCACCACTCCATTTAAAAGCGTTGCCACAAGCACCGCCACCAGCTTATAACCTTTTCTGTAGATGAAGCCAAAAACACTAACATAAACAGCCATCTGCAGTCCTACATAAAAATGCACCGGCAAGCCAAAGGGAAAGCCGGCAGTGGCGGCAGTAAACAGATGGCCCAGCAAGCCAACAACAGCACCGCCCCAACCACCAAAAAGTGCCGCAGCCACAAAACCAGGCAGGGAATCAAGGGCAACTGTACCGGTGGGACTGGGAATTTTAATAAAACCTCCTACACCACACAGAGCAATAAAAAAAGCTAAGCGAACTAGTTTTTTGGTAGACATTATTTTTTCCTCCTTCAAATTAATATGACTAATTAATATAAAAAGCTCACGGTCACTAAGACCGTGAGCTTTTCCATCACCCACGCTGATAGCTATTCAGGCAGGTCTCCTGGCTTGGCTGCATTGGCAAACACACCTTCCCGGCTTTTGCCAGTGGTTTACGTGTCGCCCTTCACCTTACAGTGGCGGGTCCGCCCGGGATTTGCACCCGGTTCCCTATTCTCCCCGTAGGGCACCTGAATAGTTCGGTTATTAATTTCTAAAAAAATATTCTACATGAAATGGCAAAATCCTTCTGCAAGATGATTGATCTGTAAAGTCAGGAAAGATTAGCACACATTAAAGTGCAATTGTTTTAAATCAGCCCTTCAAATTCAGCCAGTTTTTCGGCAAAGACAAGGAATGCATCTTCGATAGGTTTTTTACTTGTCATATCCACACCTGCTTTTTTCAGAACTTCAAGGGGATAATCAGAGCTGCCCGCCTTTAAAAACTGCAGATATTTTTCCACCGCAGGCGTACCCTCTGTTAATATTTTTTTACTTAAAGCTGCTGCCGCACTAAAACCGGTGGCATACTGGTAAACATAATAATTGTAGTAGAAATGAGGTATTCTGGCCCACTCCAGACCGATTTCATCGTCAACAACCATATCGTCTGTTCCGTAGTACTTTTGGTTGAGGGCATAATAATCTTTTGTCAGAGATTCCGCTGTTAGAGCCTCACCATGTTGTGCTTTTTGGTGAATATAGTGTTCAAATTCTGCAAACATGGTCTGACGAAATACTGTAGCCCTAAAACTTTCCAAATAATGATTTAACAAATACATCCGCTTTTTCTCATCATCAAAACTGCGGAGCAGATATTCATTTAACAATGCTTCATTACAGGTGGAGGCTACTTCGGCCACAAAAATGGAGTAATTGCCATAAACAAATGGCTGGTATTTTCTGGTGTAATAGCTGTGGACTGAATGACCAAGCTCATGTGCCAGAGTAAATAAATCATTAATATTATTTTGCCAATTAAGCAAGATATAGGGATTTGTGCCGTATGCTCCGCTTGAATAGGCACCACTTCTTTTCCCTTTATTTTCATAAACATCTATCCAGCGGTTGGCAAAGCCTTCTTTTACTACATTGAGATAGTCTTCACCCAAAGGAGATAAACCTGCCAAAATAATGTCCTTGGCCTCATCATAGGTGATTTCTATTTTGACATCCTTCACAAGCGGAGTATATAAATCATACATATGTAATTCACTTAACCCCAGAATTTCTTTGCGCAGTTTTATATATCGATGTAGTAAGGGCAAATGTTCAGTAACGGTACTAATAAGGTTATCATATACACTTTCAGGTATATTATTTTTAGCCAGTGCTGCTTCCCTGGCCGAGGAATATTTTCTGATGCGGGCATAAAAGTTATTCTTCTTAACATTGCCGCTCAATGTGCTGGCAAAGGTATTGCGAAACTTACCATAGCTATCATACATGGCTTTAAAAGCATCGTGACGAACTCTACGGTCCGCACTCTCTAAAAAGCTGATGAATCGGCCATGTGTGAGCTGCACTTCTTCTCCCTTTTCATTTTTTATGGCCGGAAACTCCAAATCAGCATTATTTAACATGCTAAATGTATTATGCGAGGCAGACATTACTTCTGAAGCTTCTGCCAATATTACCTCCTGCTCCGCCGACAGTACATGCGGCCTTTGACGATTTATTTCTGCCAAAGCATGCTCATACAATTGCAGCTCTTCTTTCTCTGCCAAGAAGGCATTTAATTTTTCTTCAGCAATACTCAGCAGCTCAGGTACGATAAAAGACAGCTGGCTTGCAGCCTGTGCATATAAATTTCTCATCCTATCATCAAGGGCTTGGTAAAAAGAATTGGTGGTGTCTTGGTCGTAGCGCATATGGGAATAAGCATGAAGCTTTCCTAATCTTTCTAATAATTGGTCTTGAAACTGCAAAGCCTCATAAAGGGTGGCGGCACTTTCACCTAACCTACCCTGAAATTTTTTTATCCCGGGAATCATTGTCTTGACTTCCTGAAATTCCCTTTCCCAAGCATCATCACTGGGAAAAATATCCTCAAGCCTCCAAGTATCTTTTTCTGCAATCTCATTTCTTAAGGGAAGTTTTTTTACACCCTGATCAGCTGCCATGGCTTTCCCTCCATTCAATCTAGTAATTTCAAGTTATCTAATGAATTAATAGTTATTGCCGTAATAATTAGCATTATTATACCATAAAAAAAGGTAATTATTGCAAATCTAAAGCCGGAGACATATATTGTAACTCTCCGGCTTTAATATAAAAAAGAATTTAAGCTTAAGCTAATCACATAAAACGGCATTAATGGCTGAATTCTCAATGACGAGTCGGTCGATAAGAGTGTTTGTGCCTAGGATTTCGATGTCAACAAGTTCTACTGTATAGGTACAGCAGCCCTGTGTACAGATTAATTGGTCATCACAAAAGTTAAAGGTAAAGGCATTTTTCAGGCTATACGATATTTCTGCTCTGTCTATGAATTTAATATACTCATATCCCCTTAGTACTTCTTCTATACCGTTACAATTTCTGTTTAAGAGAAAACTAAGTTTCACACCTTCAGTAAATCCCGCTTCTTCTGACTCTTCTATTTGAATCAAAGTTGAAAAAGTTATGATCACTTGCGGTTTATGTGTACAATTTACATCGAGGGAAAGCTTTGCCAAAATGATGGGATCAGAGCGAAGATCTTCGGACGTGACAGGGCTTTTGTCTACTGTATTTTTTTCTTTTCCGCAAACTAAAGCAGTATTCCGGCAAACAGGATATCTAGGAGCTTCTATCTGCCCATCCTCACAAATTCCCTGAGCAATTGCCCTGATGGCGGAATCTTCAATGCCCAGTTCAATTACCGGATCCTCAGGACCGGTTCCTAAAATATTGATGTTAATAAGTTCCACTGAATAAACGCAGCAGCCCCGCTGGCAGAAAATATCATCATCACAGTAGGTAAAACTAAAAGACTGCCTGAGGTTACAAAAAACTTCCTCCCGGACATCTGTTATATATTGATAATTATTTAGTACTTCCCTTTCACCGCGGCAGTTTCTGACCAATTGAAAATCCAATTCCGCACCAAAAGTATTAATGCCTGTAATAATAATCTGGATTATAGTGGAAAAATCTATTTTCACAAGAGCTCTATTTAAAAAACTTGTATCGACGGCAACTCTGGCCAACACAATGGGGTTGCTTGCAAAGTTTCCCCCAGGTCTGTCTCTTCTCCACACCCTTTGCACTTCTTTACCGCAGGCAATAATCATGCCTTTTGTTTTTTCAAATTTCGGCTCAGAAAAAAAATGTTTGTCATGGTCAAAGCAGCACTCTTTTCGCTTATAGCCTGGCAAAAAGCTATGTTTTTGCATTATTTAACGCCTCCCAGCTGAAGCATTGATGTTTCTTGAATAATGGCTTTCAACACGGAATCCTCAATATTTAACTCTCGATGAATATTTTCGTCCTCCCCGTTCGCGGGATCAATGACCTCTATACCCGCAAGTTCCACTGTGTAGATACAGCACTCCTGTCGGCAGGCAAGTTCGTCGCAAAAGATAAAATATAATGAATCCCGAAAATCATATCTGTCTCCATCAGCAGCCAAACCGATAAAGATTATTTGCTGATATGTTTTTAAGGTTTCTCTTCTGCCGCCACATTCTCTGCTCAGGGCAAAATTTAAAATTAAGCCGGTGGAACTATTTTCACCGGGGCCCACTCTTTCTCTAACTTCAAGCATTGTATAAAAGTCCAAACTAACCAAAGCTTTATTGTAACCGCTAAGATCCAACTCCAACCTTGCAAGTACAATGGGAATATCAGGCAAATTTTCCTTAGTAAAATCCCTTTTTCTAATACTGCTTACTTCCTTTCCGCATACTAACTGCACCGCAGCAGGCTTTGCTTTCTGCGGCGCAGTTTTTTTTACCACAGACGATTTAATACAGTTTTCTTTCAAGTCTGCTCTCCTGCCTTCCTCATTAGATAACTTAATAAGATTACGACATTTAACAGATCAGCAATATTGGTATACTTTTACGGCTGCAAATCTTATATAACATAATATGGCAAAATTTATTTTCGGTGACAGAGAAAATTGCTGTCTTACGAAAAAGCTATTATTGCAAAAAAACTGCAGGCTGAAAGGCAGCAAGCAGTGGCACTAATTGGCAGCAAAATTATGAAGGAATCTTAATAATTAGAGAAGAACTACCGTTATAACAGAAATAGCTAAAACTTGGAGGAACTAATGGTGAAGAAAAAATACTATCTAATTGCGCTTCTTTTCTTGTTTGCTGCCATTACTACCGTTGGGGTTCAGCTCTGGTGCAGGCCCCAAAACAATCCCCCGCTTACTGCAAGTAATCTGTACAAAACAGATGAAATTGAAAGAGAAACAGAACAAGCTACAGCAGACAGTGAAAAAGAAGAAGCTGCAGATGAAAAACAAACAGAACAGGAAATGCCGGAAGCTGCTCCGGCAGAAAAGCAGACAGAAATTATTACAGAAAAACAAGAACAAGAAACAGCCCCACCTGCTGCCGAGAAAAAGAAAACAACTGCAAAACAGGCGAATCCACCGATAAAAGAAACAAAAAAGGATCCTTCTGCTTCCGGCGGCGGCCCCACTGTTACATATACAACTTATACAGTTCTGCAGGGAGATACTTTTTGGCTTATCTCGCAAAAAGTAGGCATCCCGATGCCTGAACTATTAGAAGTTAACAATATGAATGAAAATACACCTCTCTATGCAGGCATGACATTAACTGTGCCGCAGCATCACATACCGGTAAAAAGTACACCCGGCCCCCAATACGGGGAACTGCTGGATTGGTGGACAGAAGCCCAATATCTGTGGCCCATTGGTACCAATGCACGCATCATAGATTTTGCAACGGGCAAAAGCTTTAATGTAAGACGATCTTACGGAGCCTTTCATGCTGATGCAGAGCCCCTGACATTGGCCGACACTGCAATCATGAAAGAAATCTGGGGCGGCTGGAGCTGGGCCACCAGGCCCGTCATAGTGGAAGTTAACGGCAGGAGAATTGCCGCTTCGGCAAGTGCAATGCCGCATGATATACAGAGCATTACAGATAATGGCTTTGAGGGACATTTCGATGTTCATTTCTTAAATAGTACTCGACATAAAGATAATCTAATGCAGGCAGACCATCAAGAAAATGTCCGCAAAGCCGCAGGAATATCATGATTATTAAACAAAACCCCGCACAGCGGGGTTTTCCGTTGTCTGCCCTAGCTCCCGTTTTCCATGTGCCATAATCAGCGGATGCAGCAAAATAGCGGCTGTACCCCAATTCTCAAGCATACCCATAAAAAAGCTTGGGAACCCAAACAGAACAAAAAAGCAGAAGTGTAGCCCTTGTCATTAAGTTCATCCTTATCTACAATAAAGATACTGTGGCTTATCCTGCCATAGCTTTTGGCAGCAAATAATTGCATTGGCAAAATGGAAAAACAAAAAGGAGGCAATGGGCAGTGAAATTAAAAGGTAAATATAATACCGCTAAGGTGTTTACAGATAATGTTGATGAAGAAACTATTTCCCAAATTATTAATCTTTGCAACCAGGAGTTTGTACAGGGAAGTAAAATACGTATCATGCCCGATACTCATGCGGGGGTAGGCTGTGTAATAGGAACCACAATGACCATTAAAGATAAAGTGGTGCCCAATCTTGTGGGGGTGGATATTGGTTGTGGAATGCTGACTGTCGTGCTAGGTGACATTGAAATAGACTTTCAGAAGCTGGATGATTATATTAGAGCCAATATTCCCTGCGGCTTTGCCATAAATAAACAACCGCAAACCGACTATATAAAACAAATTGAGGAGCTAATTTGCTTTCGCGAAATTCCCAAATCAGCCAAAGAGTTTAACCGTGCTTTAGGTTCCCTTGGCGGTGGTAATCATTTTATTGAAGTGAACCAAGATAAAGACGGCGTCAAATATTTAGTTGTCCATAGCGGCAGCCGCAATTTAGGACATCAGGTGGCAACACACTATCAGAAAAAGGCCGTTGCATATCATAGTGGGGAAAATGATCAATTCGAAGCTGACAAGCAAGCCCTTATAAAAAGCTACAAAGAACAGGGAAAAAGAAAACAAATTAAAAAAGCATTGGCAGAACTAAAGCAAAAATATAAAACTGAATGCAAAATTCCTAAAGATCTTGCCTATTTGGAAGGTCGGTTAATGCAAGATTATCTACACGATATGAAGATTGTCCAAAAATATGCCGAGATCAACAGAGAAGTGATGGCCAGAAAAATTGTTGGCAGTGTTTTCCAGCTGGATTATGATTCTCTGGATAAATTTCAGACTATCCATAACTATATTGATACAGAGCAGTTGATTTTACGCAAAGGAGCCATTTCCGCACAGCAGGGAGAAAGGCTGCTTATTCCCATCAATATGCGTGACGGCAGTATTCTGGCAGTAGGAAAAGGAAATCCTGACTGGAACTTTTCCGCTCCACACGGCGCAGGCAGAATAATGAGCCGCAAGCAGGCTAGAGAACAATTATCTTTGGCTGATTTTCAGGCCACCATGCAGAATGTCTGGTCAAGCTCAGTAAAGAAAAGCACCCTGGACGAAGCACCGATGGCATATAAGCCATTGGAGGAAATCGTAAAAAACATTGAAGACGCCGTAGAAATTATTGATATTATTAAACCATTGTACAACTTTAAAGCATCCTAAAGGAAAACCCACTTATGTGGGTTTTCTGTTTTCTTGACCTTTTGCATAGTTTTTCACCGGTTTGAAAATAATGAAAAGGAAAATACAAAAAGGAAGGAGACTGGCTATGTTCAATCCTTTTGACGAAAAACCCATGCTGCTGGGCGAAGCGATTATGGACTGGAAAACCATTTATCCCAAAGCGTACGATAAGCACGAAGCCGATCCCTACACAAAAGTGCGCATTATTCTTATGAACGGTATAAAAGTGGAATCGGCACTCTTTTCACATCAATTCCATCGCCACTGCACTGACAATGAACTGCGCCGCGATTTGGCATTTGGGCGCCGCATTGACCAACTACAGCAAAAGCGGATCAATTGGCTTTCTCCTATAGGGGAAACACCTTTGGAAACAACCATTGGTTACGAACATGTTGCCGTTGATTTGACGGCCTGGCTCGCTCAAAATGAACCGGATTTCTATGTAAAGGAAACACTGGACCTTGCTCTGCTGGAGGATTTTGATCATTTATACCGCTATGCCAATTTAATGGACCTAGACAAAAACATTCCGGCCCAAAAATTAGTAAAAGAATATGTGGAAATATACCCGGGGCGGCCTACAATTGCTCATCACCGTCATCCCAATGATACAGTTAGAGGATATATTAATTTTAAAAATGCAGATATCCGTACTAAACTTAATATCTTAACCATCACCGCCGCTGAACAGCAAACAATGAATTTCTATATGAATTTAGGACCCGCTTATTACAATGACTTGGGACGCCAGCTTTATCAAGAAATAGCAATGGTTGAAGAAGTTCATGTTACCCAATACGGTGCTTTAATTGATCCTAATTGTACATGGTTGGAAATGCTTCTACTGCATAAATATAACGAGTGCTATCTCTACTATTCCTTCTATCAGGACGAAAAAGATCCTTATATCAAATCTATTTGGGAAATGCACCTGGCTCAGGAAATCGCCCAGCTTCACCGGGCAAAAGACCTCTTGGCTCAGCATGAGAAGAAGGATTGGCAGCAAGTGGTGGGCGACGGTAAATTCCCCAAACTGCTGCAGTTCCAAAATACCAAAGACTATGTACGTAAAGTTCTTGCGGAAACGGTTGAAAATACTGGCGACAAAGAAGTTATTAAAAATGTTAATGATCTGCCTGATAATCATACTTTCTTCTGGTATCAGGACACAGTTAATCATGATGTAAAAACTGTACCCAGCCATGTCGTTATAGAACAGTGTCAACTGAGAAAAGGAAAAGATTACCGCTATGAAGACAAGCCCAATCCCATAGAATCCCTACGCAACAGAACTACCGATAACGTCAAACTCGGTAGAGAAAAACAAAAACAATTAGCCGGCATCGGCTTATAAATTAAACAGGTGGTTAGCACAATGCCAACCACCTGTTTTCAATTCAGCTATATTTTTTAATCTACAAGTTATATGTTTTAAAAAGCAAAACGTGTTTTATCAATCAGCTCCCCCGTTTCCCGTAAGAGCCGGTATACTCGCCTCGCAATCTCCGGCGTATAAAAGCCAGTTCCGCAGCTGGGGGTAATTAAGTACTGGGTGCGAAGGCGCTCGCCGTCCACACCTTTTTCTTCCAGGCGTTTGATATAATCCTGCCAGCGCTGACACAGGCCGGCCGCCGTCTCATTAAAACAAGCTTCGTAGGATGGTATAAGTCCCCAAGCAATGGTACCGCCTTCTGCCAGAAAAACGTCCACTTTATCTGCCGCGGCCAACATGCCGGAAAAATAGGAGTAAGCATCAAAAGCTAAAATATCCGGCCGAGCGGGAAATAACAACTCCCAGTCAGCACGGGAACAAAAGTGCACCCCTGCTTCGGCACCATTATCTTTAATGGCAGTAATTAACTCACTAAAAGCGTTAGTAATCATTTTAGCGCTAATGCCCAGAAAATCACGGTGTCCATAAGCATGCAGCAAACCTTCATCAAGAAAGATCATTACAGGCAAGCCAGTACTCGCAAGCTGCTTTACCTGCCAGCGTATGTTCATGGTTAATGCTTTTAGCACCACATCGCGAAGCTGGTCATCATAAAAAACAGGTATCATATTATTATCCATAATCTGCAAGCCCGCCGTTAAAGGCCCCACCAACTGCCCCTTTACATAGACAGGCTTTACATAACTGTTCTTTTTTAACTCCTTAATTAAAGCGGCAAAACCTTCTCCTGCCCACTGGGGGATAGCAAATTTTTCTAATGCTGCCGAATTGCCGCCGGTTGCCTCTAGATATGTTTCGTAAAAGGCAGTTAGTCCCTCTATAAACTGCGGTCGTTCGGTGTTGATAAGGGGACTACCGTTTGGGGAAACTTCCATAATGTCATGCTCAATTAATACCTGCAAAAACTGATGCGTTAAATATTCTTGCGGACGCTTTGGGAATTGCGGCCAATGCGGAATGCGCGGCAAACTTTGTAAGACTAACTGCAGTCCTTCTTGTGTGCCGATATCAGGTAAACTGCCAATGGCAGTAATATCCCCCCAATATTGTTTATGCATATTAACCTCCTAGAACAGCTGCCATAAGTATATCACAATACTAATACTAACTTATAAATTCTAAAGTTATTTCTTAAAATAAGCTTCATAAAAACAGATCGCCAGTCCCCCAATGAACATAATAATAAAGATAATAAAAATCCATAAAGTTTGAGAACCCTGTAAAAAACCTCGTATCCCCGTTATGCCATTATAATCCCAGGGATTGTTCACGGCTAAAACTAACAATACTAATATTCCGGCAATTCCAGATAAAAAAACAAGAGCACCAAAAATTAATTTCTTCAAAACAGGAACTCCTCTCTTGTAAAATAAAAATTGCAGAATGCTATTCTTTGGCCGGCATGATATAGTCTCGGAAAGCAACACTATTTCTGCTGCCCTCTTTCACCTGGTATAGGGCTTGGTCAGCCATGGCAAATAAATCATTGGCAGAAAGTGTCTCATCAGGAATCAATGTGGCTACACCAATACTTACCGTAATATAGTCACTAACCGGGGATTTTTTATGAGGTATGCGCAAATCCTCTATTTTTTTTCTCACAAACTCTGCTCTGGCAATGGCTTCTTCCCGGCTTATCTCCGCCATAATAACAATAAATTCTTCTCCCCCATAGCGAGCCACTAGGTCTGTGCCCCGTTTAAAGGCATCCTTCAATGTCTGTGCTATTATCACCAGGCATTCATCGCCTGCTTTGTGTCCGTAATAGTCATTGTATTCCTTAAAATTGTCAACGTCTATCATCATCAAAGAAAGAGGACGTTTATACCTTAAGGCGCGATTCCATTCTATCCGGAAACACTCGTCAAAATGCCGCCTGTTCCAAAGATTAGTTAATGGGTCCTTTAATGAAAGGAGATAAAGCACCCTGTTTGTTTCTTCCAATTCTGCTTTTTGCAGGGCAATCTCTCTTTTTGATGCTTCCAAAGCCTGAGTACGTTGCCTCACCAGTTCATCTAAATTAAGGTTCATTTCTTTGAGCTTGATACTTGTAATTTCCTCCTGCTCCAGTGCATGGGAAAACTCTTGTGCCAACAATAAAGATTGGGTAAAAGCAAAAAATAACTGTCCATAGGAAGAGAGATTTTCCGTGCGGAAAATGAAGCGTAACAATGGAGAAGCAGAATCATTAAGCCAGAAACTTAAAAAAACAATATCATTAATGCTTGTATAGAATAAAAATAAAGCACCGACAAATATTAATCTAAAACCTTTTTCCCGCCGGCGAATTTTTTTTAATAAAAAATATGTTAAACAAAAAGTCATAACCATGGTAAAAATCTGATAAAAAGGATTTAAAAGGGTATAAGTGCGTGCCGGTGTAAGGATAACCAGTGCAGCAAAGACTGATCCCACAATGACAGTGATTTTGCAAATGGTAGCGTTTATATCATGGGGAAAAAGAGTTTTAAAAAACATCATCACTAAAGGCACGGCAAGATAAAAGGCATTGGTTTGTATCTTATGCGCTAACTCCCAGTTAAAACTAGGCAAAAGGCTAATTAAAAATCCTTCCCCTACCAAGATAGTCCTTACTGCAATTAATAAACAGAAAAGGCCAAAATAAAGCGGAGGATAATATTTTCGCCGAAAAAAAATAATAGCAGATGGTATAAACTCATCAGCAGTAAACTACCAAACAAAAAAAATTCCAGGGCAATATTTTTATAACGTAAATGAAGGATATTTTCCTCACTGCCCAGTAGAATACTTTCCAATACTCCTCCGCTACGATGATAATAATTTGAAACTTGCAAAACCAGCTCGTTTGTTCCCTCCATCACCTCAAAAAAAACAACCTGCGGCAAATACTGCGGTACCATGCTTTCCCTGTTCTGCCCTACACTGCCGGCAAACGCTATCAAGTCATTGTTAATCCACAACTTATATGCAGTAAGTATTCTCGGCAATTTTAACGCCAACCTACCACTTTGCTCTGCCTTAAGCTGTAAACGATAAGTAGCATAACCGCTGCCGGAAAAATTATAACCACACCAAGAATTGGGCAAATCAACATAAACAAAACTGTACGTATTTTCAAGGAAATCGTTTGGTTCAAGCAGTTTCTGCCAGTAAAATTCCCATTCGCCATCCAGTTTAAGAATATTTTCCTCCAGCTCGCCTTGCGGCAGCATAAAAACACCTTTAATTGCCTTTTTCCGTATAAAAGCTAAGCCCTTGCTGCAGCTGCCTATAAATGTGAAGAAAAAAACAAGTATAAATACCAAATTGGCAATTTTTTTGCGGTTGGGCATCTTATCTCACTCGATTCTTTTCAATGACTCATGTATAGCTGAGAATATAAGCCATTTGTTATTTTGACACAAGTAAGCCTTTTCCTGCTAATTTACTGCTATACCTAAAAAATAACCTGCCAAATCAAAACTGTTACCATGCCTATACTTACCGTTAGCATCATATTTTTGGTACGATAAGCAACTAAAAAGGCCAAAATACTAGCCGGCAAATAGGGATGAGAAAAGCTAACGGCAAATTGCTTGTCAACAGTAAAAATGCCGGGCATAATAAGAGCCGACAAAACTGCCACGGGAACATAGCGCAGCCAAGCTACCACTATTTCAGGAATTTTTATTTTTGTCAGCAGGTACAACGGTAAAAAACGGGGCAAATAAGTAACTATCGCCATCCCTAAAATCAAAAGCATCATGTTTGGCATTTTTCCATCAACACCCCCAATGTGGCCGTACAAACGGTAGCAAGAATCACATACCAACTACCCGGAATAATTAAATAAAAAACAAGGGACAGCAAACCGGCAATAACGGCAGCCAAAAGTAATTTTCTATCCGTTAACTGAATAACTAAAAGGAAAATAAACATGGCGTACAAAGCATATTCCAATGTAAGAGTAGCCTGTGTACCGCTAAAGATGCTCCCTAACAGTCCGCCAAGCGTTCCCCCGATAACCCAACCGGCATAAGCTGTGCCAAATAAACCAAGGATATAATAATGAGACCTTTTGTGTACGCGCAGCTCTCCACAGGCCATTGCATAACTTTCATCTGTCAGCCAAAATGCTATCAAAGGCAGTGCGCTGCGGGGTATATCCGGTAAAAGTGTTGAAAGTGAAGCACTCATCAATAAATGACGTAAATTAACCAGAAAAGTAGTTAGAATAATAGAAAGGGCACTGCTGCCGGCAGCAATCATACTTACAGCAATAAACTGACCGCTGCCGGCAAAAACCAGCAGTGACATCATGGTAATATAGGGCAACGGAATGCCTGCCAGGCGCCCCAAGGTACCATAGGCAAATCCTAGCGGTAAATAGCCTAAAACAATAGGCACGGCTTTTTTTGCACCGGCAAATACCTCGTCCAAAGGCATTTAAGCTTGCACCTCCGAAACTATAGAAAATCACCAGTTCTGCATATAACAGCAACTGGTGGTGTCAAGTTACACTTAAGTTTGTTTGTTTAGATTCTGTTATACAGCATTTATTTTTGGCAGCCAGGCATTGCTCTCCCCAATAATATTGGCATTATATCAGATACACCTTCGCATTTCAACACCTCATGAACTATACCATACGAGTTTTTATCAATAAGACGTTAAAGGGAAATATTATAATAAACCTTTGTACCCATTAAGAAGCTTAGGTATGTTAACCATTGAACTTTTATAATTTTTATTACATTTACTTAATTATACAGATTTTTATTTTGCTTATCTTTATTTTTGAACACAAAAAACCGCCAAAGGGAATGAACCCCCTGACGGTTGGCGCTTGCGATAAGCAAACTTTGTAATTGTAAACAAACTCGTGTGTAAATAAACAACAACATTAACGCTTGGAAAATTGCGGTGCACGCCGGGCTTTCTTTAGACCGTATTTCTTACGCTCTTTCATCCGCGGATCACGGGTGAGAAAACCGGCACTTTTTAAAGCTGGACGGTAATTACCGTCAGCTTGTAAAAGGGCGCGAGCAATGCCATGTCTAATCGCGCCGGCTTGCCCTGTGGTTCCTCCGCCTTTAACATTGGCAATCACGTTAAACTTGCCTACAGTATCCGTTAGTGCTAAAGGTTGACGTACAATAGACTTTAATGTTTCCATGCCAAAGTAGTCATCGAGTGTTCTACCATTAATGATGATTTCTCCGCTACCGGGAACAAGGCGAACTCTGGCTATGGCATTTTTCCTACGACCGGTACCATAATATTGAACCTGTGCCACTAAGTTTCCTCCTTTCTACCCTAAAATGTCCAGACCTCAGGCTGTTGTGCTTCATGGGGATGCTCACTGCCGGCATAAACGCGAACTTTCTTCAACATCGCACGTCCCAGTCGATTACGCGGCAGCATCCCTTTCACTGCTAGCATTACAGCCCTTTCTGGTTTAGTTGCCATTAGGGTGCCATAGGAAACCTTTTTTAACCCACCAGGATAACCGGAGTGGCGATAAGCAAATTTCTGCTCTGCTTTTTTCCCGGTGAGCACAGCTTTTGCGGCGTTGATCACAATGACATGATCACCGGTATCCACATGAGGTGTATAAATTGGTTTATGTTTGCCGCGAAGAATGCGGGCAACTTCTGTAGCTACTCTGCCCAAGGGCTTGTCGGCGGCATCAAGGATATACCATTTCCGTTCGACCTGCCCGGCCTTAGGCATAAATGTGGTATGCATACTTATCCTCCTTGATCAGAAAACATCTGCAATACGCCGCTAACGGGGCAGAAACGGCGAATTGACACAAAAATATTTTATAATATGGTCTTGCAGCTGTCAAGT
>JAAZIQ010000016.1 GCA_012800795.1 Bacillota bacterium | reverse complement strand
TAATGTTACATCACTAACCCTAGCTAAAAAAATAAAAATAATATTTAATAATAAAGACATCTTTAAACCACCATTCACCCTAAACACTATTTATATAGTATCACAAAATAACGCAAAATTAATCTTTGCGCCAATACTTAATTTATCATGATCGCAATGGCCTCCCGCACCGTGGATACAGCAATTATTTCAAGGCCGGCATCATTTTGCAAAGTTTGGATACCGAACTTTGGTACTATTGCCTTTTTAAAGCCGAGGCGGGCGCCTTCATGCAAACGCTGTTCTAAATGCGGAATGCCCCGCACTTCACCGGCTAAGCCAACTTCACCAAGAATGAGACATTCTGCAGCCACCGCCCTGCCGCGAAAAGAACTTACTAAGCTGGCAGCCACTGCCAGATCCACTGCAGGCTCAATTAACCTAACTCCGCCAGCAGCATTAACAAAGACGTCATAATCCTGAATTTGTATGCCCACATGGCGCTCTAAAACAGCCAAAATTAAAGCAACCCTGTTTATTTCTACTCCTGTAGCCGTTCGACGTGGATTTCCATAACGCGTTGCTGTAACCAATGCCTGAATTTCCACCAATAGAGGACGTGTACCCTCCATGGCAGCAGTAACTACAGAACCAACAGCACCGGACAAGCGCTGGGAAAGCAGCCATTCGGAGGGATTCTCTACCTCCCGTAAGCCTGCCGTTTCCATTGTAAAAATTCCAATTTCATGTGTAGAACCAAATCTGTTTTTTACTGCACGCAAAATACGATAAAGATGCTGCCGGTCACCTTCAAAATAAAGAACACAATCCACCATATGCTCTAAAATACGAGGCCCGGCAATCTGCCCTTCTTTTGTGACATGACCAATTATAATCACGCAAATATTATCAGTTTTAGCCAAGCGCAGCCAAGCCGAAGTGACTTCTTTTAACTGACTCACACTGCCTGCAGCGGAGGAAAGTTCAGGACGGTAAACAGTTTGTATTGAATCAACAATCACCACATCCGGCTTTATCTTACGCAGCTGTTCCTGCACAACATTCATATCGGTTTCTGCCAAAATCATTATTCTTTTATTGGTAACACCTAACCGTTTAGCACGTAAGGAAAGCTGAGCTGCAGATTCTTCGCCGGCTATATAGAGGACTTTTCTCCCGTCGTCCCCTAGCCCCTGAGCTGCCTGCAGCACAAGTGTTGATTTACCGATCCCCGGATCACCGCCGATTAAAACAAGCGAACCAGGAATTAATCCCCCGCCAAGGACGCGGTCCAATTCTTTGCTACCGGTTTTATATCTTATTGTCTTGGCTTCATTGCCAGCATCAGCCAGTGTCACAAGCTGGACATCTGCTGCGGGCCGCTTTCCTAAATTGGCCGGAAGGCGTAATTCCTCCTCCATTTGGTTCCATGCACCACAGCCAGGACATTTCCCCAGCCATTTAAGCGATTCATAGCCACACTGCCGACAATAAAAAATTGTTTTCCCACGGGCCATAAACCACACCTCACTTTAAAGCCCCGCCTTTGTAAAACAACTAAACAGCAATTGACAAAACATTTTATTTCCTAGGCAATAAATGACATGGATTGCAGCAGTTTCGACAAGCAGATGCACAGCCAGCTTTTTTTGCTATTTGCGGCTCCCCGGTTTTACAGCAGGAATACCCTGCTTACAGAGCGGACATTCTTCCGGCCTGTAAGCATTTACATTAAAGCGAATCAAAGCATGGTAGGGAACGCCAAAGTCAACTTTTCCATTGCTGCGGTCGACAAGCGAACCGACCCCTATTACTTCACCGCCCCAGGCACCTACCAAATCAATGACTTCACGCACTGAACCGCCTGTTGTTACCACATCTTCCAAAACTAAAACTTTTTCACCGGCTTCGATGGTAAAACCGCGCCTTAATGTCATAACACCTTCCTGATCTCTTTCTGCAAATATGCCGCGCGTATGCAAAGCCCTTGCCGTTTCATAAGCAATAATGACACCACCTAATGCCGGTCCGATACATAAATCCACCTTTTCTGCAGCAAAGGCTTCGGCCAACGCCTGACATAATTCCGCTGCATACTCAGGGTATTGAAAAACTTGAGCACACTGTAAATATTTATCACTGTGCAATCCTGAAGTCAATAAAAAATGCCCTTGCAAAAGCACACCGGTTTTCTTTAATATTTCCATGACTCTTGTTTCACTGATCATTAGTATCCCTCCATTCCTGGATTGTGCCCCACTACAGACGGTTAAAAAAAAAGCTAATCCCAAAGGCGCAGGGCGGCTTCCTGCGGGTTTGCAGCTGCAGTCAGCGGGCGGCCGATAACCAGATAATCGGCTCCCAACTCCACTGCTTGCCGCGGCGTCACAATACGGGCCTGATCATCACTGGCTGCCCAGCTTGGGCGAATGCCGGGTGTCACAATTAAAAAATTAGGGCCGCAAGCTTTCCTAATCCAAGGAATCTCCTGGGCAGAAGCCACCACCCCATCCAAACCTGCCTTCTGTGCCAAAAGAGCCAAAGACACCACTTGTTCAGGAAGTGTCTTTTGCACGCCTATTTCCTGCTGCAATTCTGTTTCCGTCAAAGAAGTTAATACTGTGACACCAAGGACCAGAGGTTTAGTTATACCCAACTGTTGGGCCTTTTCTTTTGTCGCCTTTGCCGCCTCCTGCATCATTTTTTTCCCGCCAGAAGCATGAACATTAAGCATAAAGGCCCCCAAACCAACTACTGCTTCCGCCGCCCGGGCCACTGTATTGGGAATATCATGAAATTTTAAATCTAAAAAAACCCTACAGCCCTGATCAGCTATTTTTTTTACAATTCCTGGACCCACGCTATTATATAATTGCAAACCAACTTTAAAAGCACCCACATAATCTTTTAATTTCTCAGTGAGGGACAAAGCTTGCTCTTCTGTCTCCACATCCAGTGCCACTATTACTTTCTCCTGCATTCAAGCCACTCCTTAACTTTAGGTGTTATCTGCCCTTTTGGCCAGACCTACAATCTCCCGCACAGAGGAGAAGTTATACTTATGCAAATATGCCTCAATACCAGCAACTACTTCTGGACAAACGGTAGGGTTTACAAAATTAGCAGCCCCTATGGCCACTGCCGTAGCTCCTGCCAACATAAATTCTATCGCATCTTCTGCAGAACTTATACCACCCATGCCAATAACGGGAATATTAACAACATCAGTTACCTGCCAAACCATCCGCAGAGCTACAGGTTTGACGGCAGGTCCTGACAATCCCCCCGTAATATTGGCCAAGACAGGGCGTCTTTTTTCTATATCTATTGCCATACCCACCAGTGTATTAATTAATGATAAAGCGTCAGCGCCTGCACTTTCTGCTGCAGTAGCAATTTCAGTAATGTCAGTAACATTGGGGGACAACTTTACAATTAAAGTTTTTTCTGTCAACGGCCGCAGAGCCGTCACAAGCTTAAATACAATCTCTGGCTTAGTTCCAAAAGCCATTCCTCCTGCTTTTACATTGGGACAGGAAACATTAATTTCATAGGCAGCTACTGTACTTTCCTCTTCTAGTACTGAAATTACTTCTTTATATTCTTCAACACTATGACCTGAGACATTAACAATAACAGGGCTATTGTAGCGAGCAAGTCTTCTGATTTTTATTTTAGCAGCAGGCACCCCCGGATTCTGCAGGCCAATGGCATTAAGCATACCTGCCGGAGTCTCTACAATACGCTGCGGTGCATTACCCGGCCAAGGGTTAACTGTAGTGCCTTTAACCACAATTGCACCCAGCACTGACAAATCATAAAAAGAGGCATATTCTTCACCATAGCCAAAACAACCTGAAGCCGGCATCACAGGATTTTTTAACTGCAGGCGGCCAAGCGACACAGTTAAATCTGCCATTTAAAACACCTCCCTGGCAGGGAAAACAGGTCCGTCTACACAAACGCGCACATACTCACCTTGTGCATTTGCTACAACACAACCCAAACAAGCACCTACCCCACAGGCCATATGCGCCTCCAGGGAAACATAGCAAGAACAATTATTTGCCTTGGCCAGTTCCGCCACAGCACGTAACATAGCCTCTGGCCCGCAGGCATAAAGCACAGTTCTACCCTTGTCCAAAGCATCTGCCACAAGTTCTGTTACCAAGCCATGATGCCCGCAGGATCCGTCTTCCGTTGCCTCCCCATATTCATCGGCCAGCATTTGATACTGCTCACGCAAAATTAATTCTTCTTTGCTGCGAGCACCGTATAAAAAAGTCACTTTTTTGCCCGCCGCCCGTAGTGATTTCAGTAAATAAAAAAGAGGAGCAGAACCAATTCCACCGGCCACAAGGATAATTCTGTCTGCCGTCTCCACAGGGAAAGCTGTGCCTAACGGTCCCACCACTTCCAATTGCTCTCCTGTTCTTTTTCCTGCTAATAGGCCGGTACCGCGCCCCAACACTCTATAAAGTAAAGTTAAAGTATCGGCACTGCAATCATGCACACTAAAGGGGCGTTTCAAAAAAGGATCATAAGTCTTTGATACAGCCACCTGCACAAATTGACCCGGCTGAGCAGTTAATTTTCCTCCCAAAGTGAGACGAAACACATTGCTGCTCACTTTTTCGTGCTTGAGGATTTCCATTAACATTTTTTTTGCCATATTGCACAACTTCCTTACTAATTAATTATTTGTCCCTCACGCATAATAATCCGCCCTCCGACCATCGTTAGTACGGGTATACCGCTAACCCTCCAGCCGCCAAAGGGGGTATTTCGAGCCTGAGAATAAAAACAATTCGGCTGAATAACCCGCTCCTGCTGCAGGTCCAGTACTGTCAAATCTGCAGCACTGCCCACCTTTAAAGTTCCGTGTGGAATATTTAGAAGCTTTGCCGGTCGGCATGACATTCTGTCCACTAAGGCAGACAAAGAAAGCATCCCACTTTTAACAAGAAATGTATAAAGAAGCGGAAAAGCCGTTTCCAACCCAATAATACCAAAGGGAGCTGAGGTAAAATCCCTCTTTTTTTCTTCTATTGTGTGGGGTGCATGGTCAGTAGCAATAATGTCTATTGTCCCCTCTATCAAAGCGGAAAGTAATGCCTGTCGATCTCTTTCTGAGCGCAGAGGCGGTTTCATTTTTGCTAAAGTGCCGTGTTCTTTCACAGCCTCTTCCGTCAATAATAAATGATGAGGCGTAACTTCTGCTGTAACCGCCATTCCTGCAGCTTTAGCCATACGCAACCACTCCACTGCTTCTGCACAGGAAACATGCATAATATGTAGATGAGCTTTACATTCCTGAGCTAAAACTAAATCACGTACCAACATTACTGTTTCGGAGCTGGCTGGAATGCCGGGTACCCCCAACTGCAAAGCCAGCTCACCATCATGCACCTGCCCACAACCGGCAAGACTCTCTTCCTCACAGTGCTCCAGAAAAGGAATCCCCAGGCGTGCGCATAATTTAAGCGCATCCCTTGCCAAGGTAGCATTTTGTACGCCGCGGCCATCATCCGTTACCGCCACGATCCCGGCTGCTGCCATTTGCTCGATTTCAGCCAATTCTTCTCCGGCCAAAGCTTTGCTAACAGAACCGACCGGCCAAATACGCACCAGTCCTACTTTTTTTATCCGCTCCTTCAGCTGTTCCACCTTTTCCCTACTGTCAATCACAGGCTGCGTATTGGGTAAAGCGGTAATGCTGGTAAATCCTCCGACAGCGGCAGCTCTGCTGCCGGAAAGGAGGGTTTCCTTTTCCTCTCCTCCGGGTTCGCGTAAATGTGTATGTACGTCCACCAATCCTGGAATGATTGTTAAACCGGTACAATCAACATTTTGCCTCCCGGCAGGATTTATATGTTCAGCAATTTCACAAATAACGCCTTCACGAATCAAAATATCATATTTGCCATTGCAATCTTGACTAGGATCAACCAGTATACCATTAGACAAGATGATTTCCATCTTATCCCCCCCTAGATTCCGTATCTAGTTCTGCATGTCCGCATAATTTCCCTCTTTTTTCGGTTAAATTTCCCTAAAGCAGCAAAAAGACGCATTAATGCGTCTTTTTGAAAGCAGTAGTTTCGTCTCCTCTCAGGCTACTGGCAAAATAATTTTTCTGCCCGTTTTACTTTTGCGAAAAAGCGGGTGAAACATTACTTCATGATTAACCTGCCAAAGATTATTTTGATATTTTAAAGCTAATTGCAAACAATATTGTGAAAAACTTTCATAGCGCAGCAGTGAAGCAACTTGAGAGTAAAAATCATGCCCCTCTTTGGTTAAACGCAAATCTTCTTTATTTAAAAATTCACCTTTTTTAAGGTCATTAAGAAAAGATTCAATTTCAAAACTATGCACCCCCGTCGTCCCCTTATAAAACTGATAGCGGATGCCAACCCGCTGCGCCGGCGGACTATTGGCCACAGCCAAAAAAAGAAAATTGTGCAAAGTGCGGGCACGTTCGAAGGGAAAAGCGGCAAGCAATTTAAGCAACAAGATATGGTGCAGTGTATAGGTGAAAGGATAAATACTCATGCACTTTCCTCTTTTCCTATTCTCCTTTATTTTCAGTTTCTCTTAAAGGAAGAAAAATTATGCTTGCCCCTTTCTAAAAGAGTTATAAAACTCTTCTAAAAGAAAACCTTCCACTTTGCGTGCCATCCGTAAACGCTGCCGCACTATGCGGTAGGACTGGCAAATAGTAAGCTGATGTCCTCCTTCCAGCGTAAGAGTGCAGGGAGGCGGATCTGCCGCCGCTGTCAATAAAGAACGCAACCTAAAATAGCCATAGGCACCATCACCTTTGACGATGGGCTTTCTGCATTTTAATGGTATATACAATAAAAAAGGCGAAAGGGCCAAAGGTAGAAGATTTTTTTGTCCCGTCAACGCCGCCAGTCTACGCCGCATCTCCTGCAAATCAAGGGAAAAGGCCTTGGCGGCATTTTTTAAAAAAGAGCGCATGCTTAAATCCACTAAACCTGTTTGCCCGTTGCGAAAAAAGATTTTAATACATTGTCCCAGGTTATTTTCATATATCGGCACAAATGCCGCTATTTTCACAATATCACTTGTTCGCATCAAGAGACCTCCTCATATTTTATGTAAGGAGGTCAATTTATATCATATGATTTACTTTTTTAACTGTTACTCTTCATAATCACCGTAAAGATAATGCAGTATATTTTGATAAGCCTTGTCTATTAAATTAAGCGCCTTCTCTATCTTGCGGAAATTATTGGATATACTGGCGCAGGAAACACCGTATTCCGCTGCCAACTCTTTTTGTGTCAGGTTTAAAAAATGAAAACGGGCCACACTATATTCCAGAGCGGCAGCCCAGGTTTCCACTTTGGTAATGCGCGGCGTCTCCGGGAATACGGTATTAATAAAATCATGCCAAATGGCTTGCACATCAAGAATGAAGCCTTCATCATAGCAATTTCTGTGTCGCATATTACCAACCGTACATTCCACAACCTGCTGCCACTCAGGGCGCCAGTAAGGAGTTTGCAGCGGATACTCATTTAAATCTACTTCAGTAAACTTACCAGCCAAATAAAGGCGAACTTTCTTTTCGCCTAGATTTTTTAGAACTGCCAAAGCCAACTGCCGAAATCGCTCTTTAATCCAAGGATTTGCAGCATACTTGCGCAAGACCTTTCGTGCAGCCTCACTGCCTATCTTTTCATAAACAAGCAGCACTTGCTCAGTCATATCATCCGGCCCACTGTAGAGACACTTTAAAAGAGCACGCCGAAATTCTTTACTATCGCTAAAAAGGATTTTTAGATCTTCAACTGTAGCCGCCTGTAGTACCCCCTCAAGATAGAAATCGCGTTCAGAATAAGACGGCAGCGGCTCCCACTGCTCATCCTCTTCAAAGGCCAGCAATAACTCTTTCGCCTCCCGTGCCATTTCCCCTTCTGGCGCTATCTGCAAATAATAGCGGAGATACTCACAGGATTTTTCCATCTCTTCCAGTAAGCCATAATTAACGGCCAATAAAAAATAACATTCAGCCATATTGCAATCAAGCTTATTAACAATATGCAGAAAAATCCGGTTAGCTTCTTTAAGCTGCCCCATTTTGCTTAGCATGCAGGCTAAATTATAGTGATTAAAAGGGTTATCCGGCTCCACACTGACCGCTTTCTGAAAATAAAAAAGCGCTTTATTGAGCCTATTTTTTTGATAATGCTGCAGTCCTTTCTGCAAATAAAAAGCAGCATCCTGCTCAAAGGGAACCACATTGCATTCTTTGTCATCAAAGCGTGCTTTTTTGCGACTATAACTTTTCATTATTTCACCACCGTTACTTTACTCAGCCAAACCAAGATAAATATCCCGAGCCAACAGCCGATCCCAATCAGTCCAACCATTTGTTTTTGCACCCTTTCCCTGAGCTTGGGCAAACTGATTTAAACGCGCCGAAACCAAATCAGCATGATGCAGGGCAAAAGCCTCAAAGGTCCGGGGGATTTGCGGCGAGCCCCACTCCTGCTGTCCATGATGCGCCAAAATCATGTGCCCCAATGCAAGCTGTAGTTCTTTGGGGAAAGCAGGCAGTTTTTCTATATTATGGTCAATCATTTCTTTACCTATAATAATATGTCCTAATAGCTTGCCCTTTGTCGTTAATTCTATTGCCATCCCTCTAAATTCGTATTCTTCGATTTTACCAATATCATGCAGTAAAGCTCCACTTAACAGTAAAGAAGGATCTAGGGCAGGCTGCAGAGCAATAAATTGTCGACAAAGAGCTGCCACCTCCAAGGAGTGTTCCAGCAAACCGCCAACATAATTGTGGTGAACGGAACGGGCGGCTGGGGCTTCACAAAAACGACGTACAAAAAATTCATCATGGAAAAAAGAATTTAATAAAAGGCGTAAGTGCGGATTTGTAACGGAATTGATGACCGCTTCTAATTCAGTTAACATTTCTGCACAAGAACGGGGTGCAGTTTTTAGGAAATAGTGGCGCTTAATTTCTTTTTCCGGTGTCGGCTGCAGATCATAAACAATTAACTGCAATCCGCGGTAATTAGTAACTTCACCACGTATGCGGACAACATCCCCCTGCTCAAAAAGAGCTGCCAGTTCCGGTCCCCGCTCCCAGGCCACGGCACGCATTGACCCGGTGGCATCAGCTATTTGCAAACGCAAGTAATATTCACCGGCACGATTCGGCTGTGAAAAAGAATTAAGAGCTTTTTCCGTGACCACAAAATCACTATGCACTGCATCGCCTATTTTTAAGTCTTGAATAAACTGTTTTTCCACAGCTACCTCCAAGGAACAAAGCAGCATTTTTCTTTATACTTATTCCCCATACTCAATAAATTTCCTCTTTATATCTTTTTATTGCCCCAAATAAAAATAGCTCTTCCATATCAGCAGCATAATCCTATTGAAACGTTGTGGGTATCAAAATATTTTATATGTACTATATATTGTAAAGATTTTGTCAATTTATTGTCTTTTCTTAACGCAAAGGGTATAATTTATTTAGGTCATACTATAAAAGTATGTCATTTTTGCTTTGAAATGATTAAAAATTTAAACTGTCAACACAGGGGGTGAAAAAAAGATAAAGCTTACTAAAGCTGCTGCGCAGTAAAATAACAATTTAAATAACAATTAATAAGTAAAGGAGAAAAAAATGGCTAGCAGAAAAGAAAAAAACAAGCTACATTTTTGGGGCATTGCCAATGCCGGGGAAGGCTTTATCAGCATCATCTCAAGTACTTATATGTCCATCTTCCTGACGGATGTTGCTCTGTTGCCGTTGGGAATGGTAAGTGCAGTTATGCTGGTAACAAGCACGGCCGATTTCATCTTGGCTCTAACGGCCGGCGCAATTATTGTGGCAACAAGACCCATGAAATGGGGCAAATTACGTTCTTGGCTCTTAGTATGCCCCCCCATTACCGCGCTCTTTAGCATTATACAGTTTCTTAGCTTTCCCGAGAAACCACTGCTTTCTGCCATCATAATCAGTATAGGCTTTATCATTGCAAAAGCAACATGGAATTTATCTTACACAGCAAACTTGTCTTTAATTAATGTGATGGCCCAAACACCTAAGGAACGTTCAGATCTGAATGCACAAAGAATGGTAGGGTCCAACCTCGGCAGGCTGACGGGTAACTACTTAACTCCGCTTATTACTGCAACCCTCGCCGCCACCATCAGTGAGCGCACTCTCTATCCACTAATAATGGTAGCAGTCGGGATTTTTTTCATACTTGCAAATCTTGCCCATTTTAAAATGAGCAGAAGTTATGAGGCAGCTCCTTCTGATAAACTCGCTATCGATACACTCTCAATAAAGGAAATCATCATCACCCTTACCACAAATCCTCAATTACTGGTCACAGTTCTAATCGACCTCACAAGCAATATGGCGGGGCTAACCATGCCGGCTCTTGCCGTTTACTATTATAGGTACGTTGCCGAAGCGCCGCTCATGGTATCAACTCATATGCTGCTAACCGGAATTGCAGGCTTATGCGGGGCTTTATCAGTTCGATTGTTTGGCAAATATGTTAAAGATTTTAAGCGCGCTTTATGTTATGCTTATCTTATCATTGCGGCTGCACTGTTCAGCATTAGATTTATAGGCCATAACATGTACGCTTTTTTGGCAAGTAATATACTCATGCATTTTTTGACCGGAACAACCCAACCCTTTGAAATAGGGCTATATATGGATAATGTAACCTACATAAAATGGAAAACGGGCAAAGATGCAAACAGTTTAATTGTGGGCCTCTCAAATATTCCGGTTAAATTTGCCGGGATTTTTCGAAGTTTCCTCATCCCCTTTGCGCTGGCAAGTGCAGGTTATGTCGCCGGTGCAGAACCTACCCCGGCCCTCAAGCAGGCAATTATAAACACCTTTTCCACCATCCCGGTACTAATTCCGCTTTTAGGCTACACCATGCTTCGCTTCGCCTATAAGCTTTCAACCGAAAAAGTTGAACAAATGAAAAAGGAAATCGAACAAAGAAAAATTTAACATTAAAATTCAGATAACGATACAAAAATAGAGTGCTTTGCAGCACTCTATTTTTTATTTAAAACTGTGGTTTATTTTGGCTGTAGCGATTTACGAACTATAAATCAGCAGTAAGCTTTACACAATCCTTGCCATTTACCCTGCCAACTAATCAAATTTGGGGCGAGGATATAATCCGGCCCGTGTTACTATTTCAGGCACAATTTCTTCCCAGGCTACTGCCATAATGTGTACACCGGCTACACCCTCAATAGTCTTGAGGTGTTCAATCATTTCTACTGCGATGTTAACACCTTCAGCTTTTTTATCTTTAGCCTTCCTCATGCGATCAATAATATGATCGGGTACAAGCATACCCGCAACATTATTTTGCATATAACGGGCAGCACCAACAGATTTAAGGGGAGTAATACCGGCAATAATATGCACTTTTTTGTGTAAACCCAGTTCCCGTACTCTTTCCATGTAACGCTCAAAGCGCTCCATGTCAAAAATAACTTGCGTTTGAATAAAGTCAGCACCGGCAGCAATTTTCTTCGCTAAACGGTAGGGACGATATTCAAAAGGATCGGCGAAGGGGTTAGCTACAGCACCAATATAAATATCAATAGGCGCATCCATCTTATCGCCGCCAATAAATTCTTGTTCATCGCGCATCTTTTTCAGTGCACTAATGAGGTTCATAGAGTCAAGGTCGTTAACATTTTTGGCCTTTGGTTCATTTCCTAGTGTGGCGTGGTCACCCTGAAGACAGAGGATGTTTTTAATTCCCAGTGCCGCTGCACCCAGCACATCAGCCTGGATAGCAATACGGTTACGGTCCCGCACGGTCATTTGGATATTAGGTTCAATACCCATATCCAACAGAATTCTACCGGTAGCAATGCTGGAAGTCCGCACAATGGCAGTTTGGCAATCAGTAATATTAACTGAATCTACATAACCTTTTAGGTGGCTTGCATGCTGCTCAATTACATCCCGCTGTCCGCTTTTTGGAGGCCCAAGTTCACCTGTAACTGCAAACGCACCGCTCTCTAATACTTTTTGCAGATTGCTTTTAGTCATTACAGCCTCACATCCTCCCTGATCATTTTACGCGGCCCGCCGTGGTGGGATGTTGACCAATCTTTCGGCTCCTTGACTTCTTGCAAAGCTTCCAGTTTATTAAATTTCATCATCCGTTCCACGATTAAATGCCAGGCGCATTCAGTATCTTTACTTACTTCGCATTTACCGTTTTGGGAGCCTCCACAGGGGCCGTTTAACATACTTTTAGAGCAGCGGGCAATGGGGCAAATCCCCATGGTTTCATCCAAGACACAATTACCGCAGCCCAGGCAGTTTTCCGTCCACACACCCTGCTCAACAGGCATCCCCATAAAGGTAGTATTCACACCGGGAAGAGTTCTTTTGTCTGCATAGTATTGATTCATATTCTGAATACCTACGCCGCAGGCCAGAGAAACAACAACATCAGCTTCTTCCACCAGATGGCGCGCAGATTCCAGATATTCAGGTTCACACTGCCTTTCCACTGTATGGCTCTTTACTTCAACGGGATTATTAGCTTTTTTACGGGCGATGGAAAGGGCCAAAGCCGTTTCACGCGCTTCCTTATCTCCACCAGTCATACAGACAGTTACACATTCTCCGCAACCTAAGATCAATACCTTTTTATAAGGCTCAATATTTTTCAAAATTTCCGCTAACGGCTTCCGATCAGCAACAATCATTTACTCTTCACCTCCCTCGCCGTTTAACACAGCATCGACTTTTGCCAGATAATCTTCGGCAACAGTCTTAAAGTTTCTCACTTCATCCACAGCTAAATTGGCAAATGCAACGCGCTCTTTCTCTAGGCCGATTTCTGCCAGGATTTCCTGGGCGCGAGCAGCGCGCTTAGCAGCCCATTTTTCCACATCGTGGTAAGTGCACTCATCTTCTTCCTGACAGCCGGCTACAAAGACCGCTTCTGCACCAAGGTTAAAAGCATTTAAAATATTCTCTACTTCAACTTTAGCTACGCATGGTACACGTACAATAGCTAAGTTTGCAGGTTTTTCCTTATTCACATAATCCAGGAATGCTTTCTCAGCAAAGGCACCATAGCTGCAGCAGAAGACTACTGTAGCAGGCTCCCCGTTTGCTTTAGCCAGTTTGACAGCATCCTCCAGCTGATCCAAAGCATGCTGCGCGTACTGGTTACGGAAGCGAATGGCACGAGCAGGACAAATACCTACACACAAGCCGCAAGCCTGACATTCTTCATTACGGATGGTAAAGATACCGTTTTCGTCAATAGTGGGCACACCATAGGGGCAGGTGCGCAGACAAGTCAGGCAAACAGCACAAAGCTCATCTATGCACTCAGCACCGGCTGCACAATCAAGGCAACGGCGGCTTTCACAAAGGGCAGCACGCTCGTCATACCCGATTTCTACCAGATCAAAATGCTGGGCGCGTGTTTCTTTATCCAGCAGTGGTACTTCCTGACGAGGGAGACGCTTTACTTTTTCCAAAGTGCTCCCTGAAAGTTCATTTAAAGTTGTGTGACGATCTACAAAATCAGCGTCAAAAGGCACTCCGTCAAGGTAGCACTTTACAGCTTGGGCCACTTTTTGTCCGGAAGCCAAAGCTTCAACTGCTAAACCAGGGCCGAAAGCTACTTCACCCGCAACAAAAACATCAGGACGTGATGTCTGCATGGTGTGTTTATTAAATTTTAAGCTGCCGCGTTCTGTCAATTCAATGCCGGATTCGGTCAGATATGACAGATCATCATTGGTTTGTCCAATGGCTAAAATTACAACATTGCAAGGTATAACTTTAACTGCTTCACCATATTGCGGATTAAAGCGATTTTGGTCATCTAAAACAGATAATACTTCTTTGACCTCAACGCCTGTGATATTGCCGTTATCATCAGTATTAATTTTCATTGGCCCCCAGCCGGGATGCATGACAACACCTTCGTCCAAGGCTTCTTCAATCTCCCAGGGGTTGGCGGGCATTGTATCTCTGCATTCTAAACATGCCAATTGCACAGATTCAGCACCACAACGAAGTGCGGAACGCGCTACGTCCATGGCAACATTACCGCCACCGATAACCAGGACACTGCGCCCGGGCTCGAATTTAAAATTATCGAATTTGACACTGCTTAAAAACGGCAGAGCCAACATTACATCTTTGGCATCCGCTCCCTCTATCGAAAGACTACGGCTGGTCGGTAAGCCAAGTGCCAAAATAATGGCCTGATACTCTTTTGCCAAATCATCGATGGAGATATCTTTACCTAATTCTACGCCTGTTTTAATTTCAACACCTATAGCTGCCACACGCTCTACATCTTTGCGAATGGCCTCCATCGGCAGGCGGTATTTAGGGATAAAATTAGTAATGGCACCGCCGGCTTCCGCACAGCGTTCAAACAGTGTCACAGCAAAGCCCATCTCAGCTAAATCCTTGGCTGCCGCTAACCCTGCAGGGCCACCACCAATTACTGCTACTTTTTCTTTACGTGTTGCTTCTGCCTTTTTCACTTCAGGCCACTTACCATTTTCCAACGCAAAGCGCTTTAAAGCACGAATCGATACAGCTTCATCCACATCTTTGCGCCGGCACTCCGTCTCACAAGGATGTGCGCAGATAAAACCGCACACAGAAGCCATTGGATTAGGAGCAGTAATTGCTTCCACTGCCTTGTCATAATTACCAACAGAAATTTGACGGACATATTCCTGCACGTCAGTATGGACTGGGCAGCCGCTCTGACAAGGGGGATACTCCGGTACAGTGGAAGACAGATCATACTTGATATTACTCATAAACCTTCCTCCTTTCAGCAATTGCTTCTATTTCTGTTTCACATATATGTCTACGTAGCTGTCGCAATAAATATCCAGGTTCATAATTACCCTGGCAGTAGCGATAATTGCCATTAATTCCTCATCGCAGGCATCGCCGACAGCTGCGTCAAGACCATTAGCTATTGCCATGGCAGCAAATGTTCTATTAATGAGCGCACGGTTCCCCTTTATCCCCTGAGAAATATTGGAAAGACCGACCACGGTACGGGGAGCCGGATTGGCTAAAAGCTTAACCTGGCGTAAAGTCTGCATTACTTCCGGACCATGGTCCTGCCCCACATTACAAGGTAGTACTAAAGGATCAATATAAAGGTTTTCCATCGGAATGCCAAAAGAGTCGGCGGCAGCAACAAGTTCCATTGCCAATGCCACACGGGTGTCGGCATCTTTAGGAATACCTTCCTCATTCATGGCTAGGCCAATCACTGCAGCATCATACTTGGCAGCCATGGCAAATACGCGCTCCATTTTAGGCCATTCGGCGGGAACGGAATTTATCATGGCCGGACGCTTACATACTTCCAGACCGGCTTCAATCACATCATAATTTGTAGAGTCAAGGCAAAGGGGTAAATCAGTAACTTCCTGTGTTACTTCCACCAGCCAACGCATAGCTTTAATGGGATCGCTGGCGGCAGGACCTGTGTTGATATCGAGGTAACGTGCACCGGCAGAGTCCTGCTTGCGAGCCCATTCTTGCACAGGCCGCGGGTCCTCATTACGAATAGCTTGCGCTATGTCCTTAAACATGCCATTAATTCTTTCGCCGATAATAAACATTTACCAAACCTCCCTAAACATAAATTCAGAAGCATCTTTCCAGCGTTAGTCATCAAAGCTGGTGGGCACCATTAATTCTTCGATATTTTGTTTAACAAGAGCTAAAGCTTTAGGATGACGCATAATAAGAATATTTGCTCCAGCCTGCAGAAGTGCCGCTGCCGTAGTAGCTTCCCAGAGAATTGAGCGATTAGCTTGATCACCCCATGCAGGATAATCTTCACTGGAAGCATTTGCTTCTTTGGAGCGCCATACCTCGTGACCGACATTGCAGATTATGGGCATCGCCAACATCTTATCACCCTGCAAAGCACCGATACGGGCGCGCTCCATAATGGAATAACCATATTCTAAACCATAGCCCAAAGCAGCCGTAGTTGGATCTATCACAATCCGGTCGGCGGGGAGATTCATTTCGGTGATGAGAATATTCAGCTGTTTGCAGATGTTAATATCAATGGGAGAACCGGCAATAATATTATGATTGTGCACAATACAGGCCGCTGTAATAGATTTATAATTTTCTTGGTCAGCAACGCCAATTAACAATTTTTCACCAGAAGTAGCTTCTGCCACTGCCGGTAAAACCTTACTATCTTTCTCCGGGTTGCCGCAACCTAGTACAATTAAGGGACAACCAACCGCTGCTAAAACATCTTTTACAACCTTCGCGCAATCTTCCGGAGAAGCATCAGCAACGTCAGGGTCAGCACCCTTCAAACGCAAAACAACCAAATCAGCATTATATTCCATCACGCATTTTTTTGCCCACGCTGCTGGATCATTATAAACATCTCCGAAATAAGGAGCTAAACTCTCATGCCACTCGGGAACAACATCCCAGACCTCCAAAGCGACTACAGGGCGGTGAGGCACTTCCCCTTCAAAATGGAGAAAAGGTAAAGCTCCTTCGCCACCGACAGTAATGGTATAATCACGAGTGCCGCCTTCTTCTTTTGTCGCACCTAATACAACTGTATGCACTTGGCTGCTATATTTTTCTTTCATTGCACTGAAAGCCATCTGATACGCTCCTCTCCTTAAGTGTTATTTTAGGTTTGTAACCGAAGGGAAACGAGTCATGTCTGTATGGGGTAAAAAGAGCGCTGACATAAATTCATCCATAAACTCATTCCCGGCGGATAGTTCCAAATATGTCATTTTCGAGCCCAATAGCTGCGCTTCCTGCCACGCTTGCTGAGAAATTAACGCCAAGCGCGCCCCCTTCAAGGAGGAATTGCCAATAAACCTATATTTTTCAGTTGGCAAATCAGGTAAAAGACCAATAGTTATGGCATCACGAATGTTAAGGCAGTTGCCAAAACCACCGGCAATCAGCACACAGTCTATCATATCTTCCGTCAGCTGAACTGCTTGGAGCATACTGCGTATACCGGCATAGACGGCAGCTTTGGCCCGCATTAGATTCTTAATATCATGTTCGGTGATGACAATATCCCGACCATGGGCAGTGTCATTTCCGTAGACCAGAACAAATTCCCAGCCGTCATCACCTTGGCGCAGACGCGGCGTGGAGAGATCCGTCTGCAGCTTCCCGGTCCTGTCTATAATCCCCACTGCACGCAGCGTGGCAAGGCAATTAATCAGCCCTGAACCGCAAATGCCCTGTGCTTTGCAGCGGCCGACGGTGGAAACCTGAACGTCAAAAGTAGCGGGATCAACCTTTATTTTATCAATGGCACCTTTCATTGCCCGCATACCAAATGTTATGCCGCCACCCTCAAAGGCTGGGCCGGCAGAACAAGCGGCAGTTACTAGCCAGTCCTTGTTTCCTAGCACCATTTCTCCATTTGTACCAATATCGATCAGGAGAATTATTCTTTCCTCTTGAGCTAAATTGGTGACCAGTGTTCCGGCCACAATATCGCCGCCCACATAGGAGGCAACAGAAGGGAAACAAACAACATAGGCTGCTGGATTTATATTTAACCCCAATTCACTTGCTCTCACGGCCGGAGTTGAGGCTGCCAGCGGGATATATGGCTCTAGGCGGATATACTTAGGGGACAACCCTAAAAAAAGATGGGTCATGGTAGTATTACCCGCTACAGTCACCATACGCACATCATGGGCATCAATATTACTCAGCTGCAGCAATTCTGCCACTAAATCATTAATGGTGCTAATAACGGCTGACTGTAATTCTGGCAGTCCACCGCTCGCCTCGCTGGCATGGATAATACGGGAAATCACATCATCACCAAAACTTGCTTGCCGGTTATAAGAACCCTTTTGACCAACGGGCAGCCCTGATTTCAAATCAATCAAATTTATTGCCACTGTAGTTGTGCCGATATCTATGGCTAAACCATAGAGATTTAATTCCTTTTGCACATGTCCGGCCGCAATATCCACCACTTCAGCACAGTCATTCATTTGTGCCACAATAACAGTGACACGCCAATCATCTGTCCTTAACAGTTCAGGCAGCCGCCTCAAGACGGGCAGACTGATACGGATGTCACTGCAGTCTATGACATTGCGCAGCGCCGTTTGTAAGCGTTCCCAGTCTGCAACATTTTCGGCCAAAGTCGGTGGTGAAAGGGTTAATTCGACAACACGGCAAAGCGGTCGAAAGAAGAAGCCCTCATCCGTCCCGATATCCTCTTCCATCAGCTGATTCTCATCTAAAAGAACTTGATGCTCCGTCAACCGCGACATACTTGGAATACCAATAACTACATTGCTTTCCACAAACGACTGACAGGCCAGCACCAAGCCGGACTGTTTAGCTTTTTTAGAAAGATTTCCTGTTTCTGCAACTCTAACATGGCCATCCTCTACTTTAACCAGACAACGTCCACAAGTGCCGTCACCCCCACAACTGCTGACCAGGCTAATACCGGCCAAGCCGGCAGCCTGCAGGAGTGAGGTTCCGGGTTCTACTTGTACGGCAACATTGTCTGGTGTAAAAAGGACAGTCACTTTGTCCATGGGGCACCTTCTTTCAGCATTGTAAATGATTTATTATGCAAAATTTTCTCTAGCGAACTTGGTAATACCGGCAGCTTCACGCGGTCCAACCAGTACCTTCCAACCCGTTGCTTCTTCAGTACTACCGGACAGAACAGCTACATAACCGGGTAAAACAAGGGTTTTATGGTTAACTTTCGACTCCATGTCATTTTCTTCAAGAGCTTTGGCAATAGCTTCGCCAGTCAGTTTGCCTGCTGCCCATGCCGTCAACACGGAAATGCCGTCTGTATTGACGGGCACAATATATGCCGGAATCTTACTGCTTTCCACCTCACCTTCAACAATATAGTAGGTAAGTGAGAAGTTAGTGGTAATATAAACCGGTGAATCGGGGGTAACATCTCCAATAGCCACCGCTTTCGCTTCAACCTGGATGGGTTTCTGCGGATCGGTGTATAAATTCTGACGCCAAGTTAAAAGAGGAAGAATTTCTTCTTTTTTGCTTGCTTTTACAACCACTAAGCCGGCATATTTTGCCACATAGACACTTGCTTGTACCACTTCTTCATGCGGATCATCCTTGGAAGTAAAAGTCATGGCCGGATAACCAAAGGTGCGAAAACGCTTCCGCACTGCCAAGCGGCGAATTTGGGTGAGATCGGCCAGAACCTGTGATGTCTCACGATTACCGCTATCCAGCACTAATTCTTTATATCCCAGTTTAGTAATTTTATCAACCAATTCCGCCAAATTGTCCAGACCGTTACCTTTAACGGCAAGAGGACACTCAAGCTTCTGTGCCAACGCAGTCATGGCTTCGTAATTATCATTGGTGGCAGCATAAAGCAAAGGTTTTCTGTCCGCCACTGCGGTAGCTGCAGCTTCCATAACGGCTACATCTTCGCAAATTAACACCATTGCCTTATTGGTATTGGCAGCTACTTGCTCGGCAGCAGCTTTGAAAGTATCCACATTACCGGAAACACACTGCAAAGCCACCATATCGATTTCGTAATGTAAGCCAACACGATCAAAATTCAAATCATTAATTTCGGCTACGCGGTCAGCAATATTTTCGGTATCTTCTACCAGTACAGCAATGGCCGTAGGATGATAGAAACGTTTATCATGGCGGAACAATTCGGTTTCATCGCCCAATTCTACAACTGAATCGCCTGTGCCGACTTTAACCAGTGCAATTGGCGGTGCAGATGCAGCACCAAGCGTTTCCTTAGCTTCTTCTGAAATGTGAGGACACTTATCTAACGAAGTTTTTCCTGACGCTAAGGCCATAGCAAATGCCAAGCATGTCGGATGGCCGCAGTCTTTACAGTTGGTCTTTGGTAGTTGCTTAAAAATTTCCAGACCTGTTAAAGCCATAATTTGGACTCCTTTCTTTTCCAAAAATTATTAAACAAGGGGATTGGCAGGTTATCTCAATAATAACCTGCCAATTATGTTAGATCAACCAAATTCCTTCAACTACACTACATTAGCGGATCCATGCTGAGGGCGGGATGTCCTTTCTCCTCCAGGAAAGGTAGAATTTCCTCTACGGTTGTACCAATAGTTTCATCGGCAATTTTATCAACAAAGTCTGCTCCTAAGCCCTCTTCTTCTGCACGACGGCGCAAATCATCACCCAGATATTCCTTCAATTCCTTCGGCATCCAGACTATACGCGCAAGACCGCCGTCGGCTTGGATGAATTTGCGGGAAAGTATATACGAACGACCTATACCCATAAATCCTGGAGCCTGCACTCCTCCTCCAACAGCACCGGCCAAAGTGGAGAAAGTCATGCCGCAAGGTGTCTCGCCGCCATGTTCGCGTGTGGTAATCATCACACCATTTGCCTCCGGCACTAAAGCAATGATTGCCTCGAAGCAACCACAGGAGGTCATGGGGCGATCCATGAAGGTGTACAAATTGACTTCTTCTACATTGCGGTTAGACGCTGTATATACATATTCGTTAACAGACCGCCACATCCCTTTTTTTTCGTCGATAACATCTTCTTTTTTTATTGGGCTGTTGGGTCCATTGGGATCAATTTCATAGGAAGCCTTGGCATCAAGCCAGCTTACAGCACCGCAAAGACCGACTCTTTCCGGTGAAACGATGCAAACGTGATTAGGTGCAAAGGACTGGCAGAGAACGCAGGAATAAAACTCATCAACTGATTCATCTGTAAGTCCTCTTAACCTTGCATCTCTTTCTGCATATGCTTTGCGTGCAGTTTCTATGGCTTCATCCACTTTTTGCTGATCCGTAATTATTACAACTTCTACACGGTCCACAATTGCCGGGAACTCATCTTTATACTTGGCAATTAACAATTCACCATAGTGTTTAAATTTGAAGCCCTTAGCAACGGCGTCTTTAGAAATGCGGAGCCAGCAGAAATCACGCTGTGCAACGTGCCAGAGACCTTCACCATAGTTAATAAAGTAATGGATGCGGCGCTCCAGGACACTTTCAAAGTCTTTCTGCATTTTACGGCCATAAATTTTAACTATCAGGCCGAAGGGCAGACGGTCTCCCTCTTTAAACTCATCTATTTCCGGACCGATAACTGTAACCTTACCGTCTTCAATTTCATCTTCATTGACCATTTGCACCAATTCAAAAGCAGTGCTGCGGCCGCCGCCCATTTCCACATACATGTCGCCCTTACGGATGGTCTCACCCTCAAAGGCAGGACCCACGGTAATGGGCACAGGAATTTCTAAGACTTTCATTTTTATGCCGCGCAATTCCATGCAGTACTTGACCAAGGTATCATAGTTGGTATGGGAAACATACCAATCCGGTATTTCCTCTTCCAACTCCGTATCGCAAATCACGGGGAAGCCAAGAAAGATAGCGGCAAAATGAGCTGCAACCTGTACATCGTCAATTTCTCCTAAATGCATCACAAAAGCACGTATACGACGGCGTTGGTAGTCACGATGTTCTTCCCGTTTTCCCGGTGCAATGCCGCCAAAAGCCATGCCGGCACGCAGAGCAAAGTTAACTGCATGAATTACCTGAGTAAAATTCCCCAGCGGGAAAGCAATATAATCAACACCCAGCTTCATATTTTGTTCTAAAAGCTGCTCAATCACTTCATTAACCAGGAAGATCATCATACCTTTGGACTGCAGCTCTTGAACAATTTTAGCAGCATCGGCGCTAGTGCGGGCTTTACCCACAATAACCGCCTGCCCCGGAATGGTCCAGTCTACCAATTGAATACCGAATTTGCGCAGCACCGGATCCGTTAGGTAACCGGTCCAGGGCTCCACATGCGGCTGTGCTCCGTCAAGATAACGCAGAGCCTCGATAATTTCTGCAGCATAGGCAGTACTTTCACCGCAAAGGCGGGCATTTTCAAAAGTTAGCTCTGAGCGTATTTGGTTACGCATACGGTTAAGAATGGGAGGTAATTCTCCCAGTGTCTTTACTTTTTCCCCAGATAAACTGGTGATAACAGGCAGGTAATATGCCGTATCAGGGTACCCCACAGGATGATTAGGCCCATATTTACGAATTGCCTGGTTTAATAATATTTCTGCATAACTTGTGGCAATTATAGCGCCATTATAAGCCCGCTGAAACAATTTTGTCGGCATCTTAGCACCCTCGGGGAGTGCACCTGCATAAATTTCATCAAATGCTGTTGTAGTCATGCTCATTCCTCCCTTTCATGTGAATTTCCACTTTACCAGGCAGTAGAAGCCGCTGTCCCATACTTCTCGGCTGTTTCGTCATGCACTTTCAGCTTCCAGCTGCGGTAGTCGAGTGCTTCTAATAATTTCTG
>JAAZIQ010000015.1 GCA_012800795.1 Bacillota bacterium | reverse complement strand
TGTTTGTCGTCGATCTCCAGGGGTTTTTGCACTATCGTAGATCGACGACAATTTATAACGCAGTATTTTTAATTATTTTCTACATAGCTTTGCAAAAACCTGTTTATTATGGATAAAATAAGCCTTATCTTGCAACATAGTAGGTGATTTCAGTAGCCAAACATAATATTCTTGAGTATAAAAGACGCAGTCTTATCAGCCAATCTTTTTTTAAACTCCACTAAGTAACTTTACACAACCGAAACCTTGGCTATTTTTACTGCCCAATCCGGCATCAACGGCCATTTGTAGTAGTTTTTGCGGACCGGATAAAAGTAATTTGCCGGAGTAACCTTTAATAATTGTGCCTTTGTATTTAACTATATGCAATTTGGGTGTATTAATAGTCTGCACATCGAGTTCTGCTGCCGGTGGTTCACTATTCCAAAAGGCACGATACTTCTTCTTCAGGTTTTCAGTTAAAAGTATATTATAATCGGGCTCTAGGGGTTGGTAGTAACAAGTATATTTACGCCCATCTGGGCGAAAAAGGGTACTGTAAAGTACTATTGGCGATAATGAAACAATCTTGATTGTATCATTATCTACATGCATATGTTCCGCATGCACTTTGCTAACTTCCAACTCGTTTGAACCAAATCTGATTTTCCCTCTTGTTAGCAATGTGTGGGTTAGTGACTCACAAAACTTCTCAACCGGTGAGGAAACCGTTAACTTAATTTTATCTTCAAAAATAATTTTTTCCTTTTTCTTATCTAGTTTAAAGTTACCTTGTAAGCGTGAAAAACTAAACATTTTAAATGTACGCTTTTCGTGTGCATAGCCTTTGCTGTGTAAAAAAGCCGCCAGTTCGCTATCGATGGAATTATAAAGAGCAGCTTGAACAAGGTGATTATAGTGAATTGGCAGTTCCAGTTCTTGTTTGCAGTTAAAATAGAAAGTTAAATGCATTGTTTCACCTCAGGTATCTTCCTTCACAATTCAATTTCCACAAGATTTTGTTAATTCCTCTTTTTCTCTTAGCAGTCATGAATTAAAGTTTTTTTAGCGATAGTTTCATATGCTTTAGCAGTAGATCAGACGTTAAAGATAGCTTTTGTTATAAATATTTTTGTTAAAATGTAGGGATTTAAAGTGATAGCTCGAATTTAATAGAGTGTTACCCTATATAGAGGAGAGGGAAAAATGAGTGAAATTCTAATTCGTACCCATGGACTTACTAAACGCTACGGAGACACTGCCGTTGTTGATAATCTTAATCTGGAAATTAAAGGTGGAGAGATTTTTGGTTTTTTAGGGCCTAATGGTGCAGGAAAGACGACAACAATCCGTATGTTGACGGGTTTATTGGAACCCAGTGAAGGCCAAGCATTTATTTGCGGTTATGATATTGCCCGTGAAGCAGCTCAAGCCAAAGGAATGCTGGCATATGTACCGGATCAGCCCAAATTGTATGGAAAATTAACGGCAAAAGAGTTTTTGCGTTTAGTATCAGCACTTTATCGTATCCCTAAAGAGATGGCAGAAGAGCGCGCAAAGCAATTGTTGTCAATGTTTGGTTTGTGGGAACGCGCTGATGAACTGCTGGAAGGTTATTCGCATGGTATGCGGCAAAAGGTGGTTTTAGCTGCTGCATTAATTCACCAGCCGCGAGTTATATTGCTTGATGAGCCGACCGTTGGTTTAGATCCGGCAAGTGCCCGCTTGCTGAAAGATGTCCTCCAGGAGATGGCACGGCAAGGCGCTGCTGTCTTTCTTTCCACACATATTTTAGAAATTGCCGAACGGATGTGTGATCGCGTCGGCATCCTAAAAGAAGGGAAATTAATTGCCCAGGGCAGTCCCGATGAACTGCGGCAAATGGTTGGTTTTAGTGGAGAAAGCTTGGAAGACATCTTCCTAGAGTTAACGGGCGGCCATGAAACGGCAGAACTAATTAAAAGCTTGGAGGGGAATAATGAATGAAAATAGTAATTCCTCCTCCACGTACACAGCCACCTCCTACCCAGTCATTTATGCAGGATTTTAAACTGCTCCTTGGAAACCAAATGCGCCTAGGCTGGAATAAGATTAAACATTGGCCGGCTGCGGCTTGGTTTGGACTTTTGGGCCTCGCTATTGGTTTTCTTGGTATTTTTGCCTATTTAGGTTATGTAGCCTATGGGGTGCTGAAAGCATTGCCGCTTGAAATCGGCCAGGGCTTTTTATCCCTTATTTTTATGGCAGGGATTGCGGCACAGGTCTTTTTTGGTATCACGGCTGCCTTTGTTATTTTATATATGTCCGAAGACCTGGAATTGTTTTTTATGTCGCCGGTGCCGCTGCGGGTTGTTTTTGCCGTTAAATCTTTATCCATTGCCAACAGCAACTTAATTCCCGTTATTTTATTTTCCTTTTTGCCCGGCATTTTCTATGGTTTACTTTTCCAAGCAGGGGCAGCATATTATGTTTTTGTTCTTTTGGTAGGAAGTGGTTTTTGGTTGATAGGTACAGCACTGGCAGTGCTTATCAATTTAGTTGTAATGCGCATTGTACCGCCGCATCGGAGTCGGGAAGCCGTCGGTGTAATCGGAGGACTGGGCGGAATATTGATTGCCCTGCTTTTCCAGATTCCCAGCATGATTATGGCAAGCGAGCAACAGCTTGATATCTCCAATTGGCTTTTAAGCCAAAAACAATTACTAAATGTGATGAAATATTTTCCCTGGGGCTGGGGCTCGCAGGCTTTAGCCGCCGGTATTGCAAAAAACTTTTTCTCCGCTTTAGGTTGGAGCCTATTATTGCTGCTTGCGGGAATTGCTTTATTTCTTGTGGCCTTTAGCCTGCTGGAAAAAGGTTTTCGTCAGGGCTGGATTTCTTTAAATCAGGTAACAGCAAAAAAACGGTCAAAAAGTAAAGACACAGCCACCACAGTTGCTTTCAAGCCAAAAGATCTGCAGTTTACGGCACCTGCAGGTCATACTAAAAAGGCTCCTGCTGCAGCCGGAATGTGGGCTGTAGCAAAGAAGGATTTACTCTATATGCGCCGCGATACACGTGAATGGTTAGGTTATCTTACCCCCATATTGCTGATGATGTTTTTTGTAGGGCAGTATCTCTTTTTTAAGCAGGACCAGATGAAAGCATCAATGATTACCGTACTGGTGATGTATACCGTTATGTTTAGCGGCAATATGGCGCTGCAGTCTTTTGGTCGTGAAGGTGAAGCAGATTGGTTTCTAAACAGTGTGCCGCTGGCCGGCTGGCCTGTGGTATGGGGAAAATTGTTGGGAGCGGTGGTGCCCACAATTATCTTAATGCAGGCCCTTCTGGTGGGCACGGCTGTGGCTATGAAAGGCTCGGCGTCCCTTACTTTAATGCTGGCAGTAGGTGCAGTGCTGCTGGCATTTGGCGCCAGTGCCATAGGGCTTTTTTACTCCATCAATAATGCCCGCTACAATCCGGAAAGTCCGCAGCAGCGCATTTCTGCCGGTGCTTCTCTGATGATGTATCTAATTAATTTAGTTTTTATGATGATTCTGGCATTGGGGGTGGTTTATCTCATACCGCCCGAAGAATTGGTTATAATGCTTAAATCGATGCCACCGGTACCCACGGGTGAAGTTCCCCTGACCGGGCTTATCCGTTTTTTCTATATCATCAGCCGTCCGCTGTTATGGGTACCTGTCTGGCGAATAGTGCTGGGTGTAATCGTTACTTTTGGCAGCTGGGCACTTGTTTTCTTTGGTTTTATGGCTGCCACGGTACGGCAAAGTCTAAAAGGACTTAAGATAGAATCAATAACCAGCACCAAAAAGAAAAGCCGTAAAAAACTTTTATAAATAGCAGAGCCTTCAACAGAATTCATTGAAGGCTCTCTTTTTACTGATAATTTTCTGCTCTTAATTCAGTGATGGTGGGATTATCTCCACAGACTGCACATTGGGGATTTTTTTCTATTTTTGCTTTCATAAAGTCTAACTCCAGGGCGTCTATAATTAAAAGCTGCCCCAGTAAAGTACTGCCGACACCTAAAATAATTTTCAAAGCTTCCGCTGCTTGGATGGAACCGATCACTCCAGGAGTAATTCCCATTACACCAATGGGGCGTTTTGCCGCAGAAGCGGTGGATTGAGGAAAAATACAGCGATAACAAGGTCCCTCTGGAGCGGAAAAAACTGCTGCCTGCCCCTGAAAGCCCATGATACTGCCATGAATAAAAGTTTTTCCGCTGAGTACCGCCGCATCATTAACCAAATAGCGTGTGGCTAAATTATCACAGCAATCAATGACAAAATCATAATCTGACAGGATTTGGAGGATATTATCGGCGGTTGCATAATAGGGGTAAGTTACTACTTTAATCTCAGGGTTTAATTGTAATAATGTTTTTCGGGCGGAATCCACTTTGAAGCTGCCCAAATCTTTGGTTGTGTGTAAGATTTGTCGCTGTAAGTTGCTTAGAGATACTTTGTCACCGTCAATGATGCCAATGGTACCAACCCCAGCAGCTGCTAAATAATAGGCAACTGGAGAGCCCAGCCCTCCTGCTCCCACCAGCAGCACTTTGGCTGCCAGCAGCTTCTTCTGGCCCTTTTCTCCCACTTCGGGCAGCAGCAGCTGCCGTGCATAGCGCTCTTTCTGTCGGACAGTCAACATTTCCATCACCCCATGCTTACTTGCTAAGCCATATTGGGCAGGCTTATTTGTCCGTATCTAAAATAATTGTTACCGGCCCTTGGTTAATAAGATGAACAGCCATATTTGCGCCAAAACACCCTGTGGCTACGGGGATGTTTAGTTCCCGCAGAGCAGTACAAAACTGTTCATATAGTACTTCAGCCTTTTGTGGAGGCGCCGCAGCAGAAAAACCGGGCCGGCGGCCTCGGCGTGTATCAGCATATAAAGTAAACTGTGAAACTACTAAAGCACTGCCGCCAATATCCAGTAAGGAAAGATTCATTTTACCGTTTTCGTCGGCAAAAATTCGTAAACGGGCGATTTTATCCACCAGATAGTTAATATCTTCAGCTTCATCATCGCTGTGCACACCCAGTAAAATTAACAGCCCTTGTCCTATCTCTCCAATGGTTTCGCCGTCTACTTCTACCCGGGCGGCAGATACTCTTTGTATCACTGCACGCATTTTTTTCACCCCTAACTATAAATACGATGGACTTTATAAACATCACGAACGCGGTTTATGCGGCTGATGACATTATCGAGATGATTAAGATCTTTCACCGCCACTGTAAGATTAATGATGGACAAGCGGTCTTTGGTTGTGCGCCCGTTTAAAGCCGTAATATCCACTTTGCTTTCCGCCAAAGCATTTACTATGTCTCGTAAGATATGCGGACGATCCATTCCTGTGACTTCTATATCTACGGGATAAGCCCCTTCCGTATCTTCTTCCCAAGTAGCTTCCAGGAGGCGCTCGCTGTCAACACGATTTACAACATTGGGGCAGTTTGTACGGTGGATGGAAACACCGCGCCCCCTTGTAACTACGCCTACGATTTTATCACCAGGAACAGGTGTACAGCACTTGGCAAAACGCAGCAATACATTATCAATACCGGAAATTAGAACACCTTTGCCTGTTTTTCTAACTTTCTTTTGGGGTTTAAACTCCGTCACAGGTTCCGGTTCTGGCTGTCCGTACTTTTTGCGATATTCTTCCTTCAGCCGCGAAACAACCTGCTGGGCCGTGATGCCGCCCAAACCAATGGCGGCATAAAGATCGTCTTCGGTGTTAAGATTAAACTTTTTTCCAGCTTCCAGCAGCAAAGCACTTTTAAGATAAAGCTGGGGATCCAGTTCCTGTTTGCGCAGTTCTTTTTCTAAGAGTTCTTTACCCTTAATCAGATTTTCTTCACGTCGTTCTTTCTTAAACCAGGCTCTAATCTTTGCTTTGGCACTGGAGCTTTTCACCATGTTAATCCAGTCACGGCTGGGTGAACCTTGCTTGGAAGTTATTATTTCCACAATGTCACCCGTTTTCAGTTCATAATCCAGAGGCACCAAGCGGCCGTTAACACGGGCTCCAATGCAGCGATGACCGATATCTGTATGAATTTTATAAGCAAAATCAAGGGGGATGGAGCCGGCAGGTAAATCAATTACATCACCTTTGGGAGTAAAAACAAAGACCTCATCAGCAAAAAGATCTATTTTAACATTTTCCATAAATTCAGCGGCATCTTTGCTTTCCTGCTGCAACTCTAGAATCTGTCGCAACCAGGACAATTTCTGTTCAAACTTAGTATCCTGCTTACTGTCTTTCTTCTCTTTATAGCGCCAATGGGCCGCAATTCCATACTCCGCAGTACGGTGCATTTCCCAGGTACGGATTTGCACTTCCAAAAGTTCATTTTTGCCCACCATTACCAGGGTATGCAGCGATTGATACATATTAGGCTTGGGCATAGCTATATAGTCTTTGAAGCGCCCTGGAATGGGCTTCCATAAGGTATGCACTATCCCCAAGGCACCATAGCAGTCCTTCAGTGAGTTCACAATAATGCGGATGGCAGTAAGATCATATATTTCATGAAACTCCTTATTTTGCTCTTTCATTTTTTGCCAAATACTGTAAAGATGTTTCGGACGCCCGGAGATATTGGCAGTGATGCCCACTTCTTTTAATTTCGGCTCTAAAGTTTCTATAATCTGGGCAATGAAAGCTTCCCGCTCGCGGCGTTTTTTGGCTAATTTATCAACCAGTTCATAATAGCGGTCGCGTTCAAGAAAACGAAAAACCAGGTCTTCCAATTCCCATTTTATTTTATAAATCCCCAGCCTATGGGCTAAAGGAGCATAGATTTCCAGTGTTTCCTGGGAAATGGACCGCTGTTTCATGGGAGACAGATATTTTAAAGTACGCATATTATGCGTACGATCAGCCAATTTAATTAAAAGCACGCGTATATCTTTAGCCATGGCCATAAACATTTTACGTAGATTTTCTGCCTGCCGCTCTTCCTTTGATTTATATTCCAGTTTGGATAATTTCGTCACACCGTCTACCAGCTGGGCGATTTCCGAACCAAATTCATTTTCAATCTCTTCCAGGGTAACTTCCGTATCTTCTACCACATCATGCAGCAAACCAGCCACAATCGTGTCAAGATCCAGTTCTAATTCGGCCAAAATGGTGGCCACACCCAAGGGGTGAGTAATATAAAGTTCGCCGGAAAAGCGCCTCTGTCCTTGGTGAGCATCAACAGCAAACTGATAAGCCTTTTCCAGTACTGTCCAATCCGGTTCTACGGGATAATAGCTTTTTATTATTTCTTTTAAGGCATCTAAACTCATACTTTAGCTCTCCTCTTCCCTCAGGACTAAAGTTTCCGGCTTTAATAAATAATTTTCAAGCTCCGCCGTAGCAGCAGTATACCAAAAATTTTGGTAAAAACGAAATTCTTGTAATATCCGCTGATGACGGCAAAAAGTGGGAGACTTATGCAGAAGCTTTGCAGCCGGCGGCCAAGCGGTGCTGCCGGCTGCCGCCACTTCAGCGAAAACTGCTTGCATTTGTTTGAAAAGGTATTGAGTTACCGGCTGCATTAACTGTTGCTGAAGCTGCTGCTGTCCAAGTCCCTTTCCGCTTTGCGGTAAACAAGCGGCCAATTGCAATAAAGTTTCCGCTGACGGTAAGGTGGCAGCAAAGATTTTTTCATTAAGTTCCTTTTCCTTTGCGCCGTAACAAAGATAAACCAAAGGATAATGACGAGAAATAAGAGCCTGCCATAATTTTTCCACTGCCCTACGCTCATAGGGAAGATGATAAAAAATTAAAGCATCATAGCTTTGAGTAATATCAACTGCTCTGCCGAGCTGTGTAATAACGGCCGTGGGCGGCAGAATTTTTTTCAAACCATCCCTGGCTGCTTTAGTATTGACCCAAACAATAATTTTCTTTCCCGCAGCAATTTGCGCAAGCATTTTTTCTCTGTTTCCGACACCGCGCCAATCTATTATTTTAGGAAACTTTTGCGGGAGAGCGGGGCGAAAATCTATAATCTGTAGGGAAAGATAAGTTTTGTCCCGCCACTGATTGGCAGTAGGAATGAGGACAAAATCGGCACTATCCCCGCGTTGAAGATTATACTTACCGGCACCAAAAAAAATTGCCTGCTGCATAGTTGTTCCTTGTTTTAAAGATAAACGCAAGTGTGCACCGTCGCTGCCTACCTGCCTTGTGCCAAAAATCTCTACACCATTAACAAGAAAGCAGGGTTCTTCATTGCCATAGCCAAAAGGCGCCAAAAGCTGCAGCTCATTAACCAGCTTTAAATCCAGCTCCGCCAAACTGACTTCTGCCGCCACCGGACGCAGCGGTTCTTCCGGTTCCTGAGCAGCAATGGCCTGGCAAAAGGCACGGCGGAAAGCCGTCAAGTTTTCTTCAGCTAGGGTTAAACCGGCAGCTTCCGTATGCCCACCATAGCTTTCCAAGTATTCAGCACAAGCCTGCAGAGCTTCCACCACATTATAACCAGAAACGGACCGGATTGAACCGCGCCCCTCTCCATCTTCCACACCAATCATTACCACGGGGCGCTTAAACTCACTGGCAAGCCGCCCGGCCACAATACCGATAACACCGGGATGCCAACCCTCTCGCCACAAAACAAGGGCAGGTTCCTGTTGTTGCGCTGCCGCCATCTCCCTGGCCTCGGCAGCAATCTTTTTCTCCAGCTGCTGACGCTGCCGGTTTTGTGCATCCAAGCACTGAGCTAAAATATCTGCTTCTGTCTCCGTGGCCAAAAGTGTACGGACAGCCAGTTCCGCTTCTGCCATACGTCCCGCTGCATTGAGCCGTGGCGCCAACATAAAAGCAACCTGAGTCACCGTCAAATCAGTATTTTGCAGTCCTGCGGCACGAGCCAAGGCGGCCAAACCAGGGGACGGGTTGTCACGCAAGCGGGCTAACCCATGTTTAACCAAAATCCTGTTTTCGCCTAAAAGCGGCACCACATCGGTGATGGTTCCCACAGCAACCAAATCCAGGTATTGATATGCCTGCTCTTGCGGTAGATTCAACAAACTATATAAAGCCCGTACAAGTGTCCAGGCCACACCGACTCCGGCCAGCTGCTTTTCCGGGTAAGTACATTCCGCCTGTTTTGGATTCAGTACGGCTAAAGCCGCCCTCTCGCCGGCAAAGCAAGTATGATGGTCAGTAACAATTAAATCTAATCCCAGCGAAGAAGCCAATTCCATTTCGGCAAAAGAATTGATACCGCAGTCCACAGTAATAGCCAGCCGCCCGCCCTCCCGTGCAAACTTACTTAGGATATTTCCCTGCAAACCATATCCTTCCGTAAGCCGGCTTGGGATGTAGTATTCCACAGGGACGCGAAGACTTTCCAAGACATGTACTAAAAGGGCAGTGGCGGTAACACCATCCACATCATAATCACCAAAAATAAGTACTTTTTCCTGCTGCTCTACCGCTTTTGCCAGGCGTCCTGCAGCTGCGGCAGCGCCTGTCATGGTAAAGGGGTCCCCTAAATCAGACAGGTTACACTCTATAAATCGCTTTGCCGCCTCAGGGCTATGTAAACCACGCTGATATAAAATTGCTGCCACCAAAGGATGAATATTTAGGGCCTGGGTTAATTGACTAACAACATTCTCATCTGTTTCCGGTACAAACCAATTCCATTTATTGGCTGTCATTTAAACTCTCCTCTGCAGCCGCAAGAAATTGTAGACCCTTATTTATCTCAAACTGCAAGGCTCATTCCTCCGACAATAGTAAGTATGTAAAAGATTCTGCAAAATACGCGAAAATTCCTTTTTTCCATACATTAGGCCATAAGACAAAAGTACACCCTGCGGCGTACTTTTGTTTTATATTATATAATCAATTTGCAGCAAACTCTCAGGCCAGCGTAAGTACTTTTTCACAATTTCTGTAATCTCATGCTCTGAAAGTGTGGTATAAGTTTGTCCGGAGCCAATTTGCACAGGCAGGACAAAGACAATTTTATCAGCCTGGCGCTTTTTATCCTGCTGCATCGCCGTTAAAACCTGCTCCACGGTTAAATCAGACGGGGCTTTTTTCAAACCGCCACCTTTTAAAAGTGCCAGCATCCTTCCTGCAGTTTGCAAATCTATTAGCTCTTCTGACACTGCCAAATGTACGGCCAGAACCATCCCGACCAGGACAGCTTCACCATGCAGGTAATAAGTATAATTTGTGGCAGTTTCCAAAGCATGCCCCAAAGTATGTCCAAAATTTAAAAGTGCCCGAATGCCTTTTTCCTTTTCATCTTGCCTCACTATTTCCGCCTTTACATTGCAGCAGGTGGCTATAACCTCACCCAGTACTTCCAAATCTTTTGCCAAGAAATCGTCCCACCGCTTTTCCAAAGTTTGAAAAAGCGGCTCACTTGAAATAATGCCATATTTTACGACTTCGGCCGCTCCTGCCAAAAATTCGCGCCGCGGCAGTGTGTCCAAAACCGCCAGGTCAATCCAAACTAGGCGGGGTTGATAAAAAGTACCGATTAAATTTTTGCCCAAGGCATGATTAACCGCTACTTTGCCGCCGACACTGCTGTCTACCTGTGCCAGTAAACTGGTGGGAATCTGCACAAAAGATACTCCACGCAGGTAGGTGGCGGCAATAAAGCCTGCCAAATCACCAATCACACCACCGCCCAGGGCCACCACCACATCCTGGCGGCTTAATCTTGCTTCAATGGCCTTTGTGTAAAGACTTTCCGCCTGCGCTAAAGATTTACTTTCTTCCCCTGCCGGGACAACAGCAGAGCTAACGCTAAAACCGGCCTCTTTCAAGGCCGCTGCGGTTTTAGCGCCATAAAGCGGAAAAACATTCTCATCGCTTATAAGCAACGCTTTCTTGGCAGTTAATCTCTGCTTTAATACCGCACTTAATGATGACCACATTTCATGACCGATATAAATTGGGTACGAACGTTCCTCTAAAGGGACTTCTATAATACGCATATCTGCCTCACTATCTCTTGGCAACACGTTTTAGGTAAGCATGATAATTTTCTTTCATCTCAGCTAAAGAGTCGCCGCCTAATTTTTCACGCAAAGCCAACGCCAATTCCCAAGCCACTACCGCTTCACCAACAATGGATGCCGCCGGCACGGCACAGGCATCTGAACGTTCCACAGTGGCTGTGTGGGGGCTATGATCTGCCATATCCACACTGCGTAAAGGCTTAGTTAAGGTGGGAATAGGTTTCATCGCTGCCCGAACGATAACGGCTTCGCCGTTGGTAATGCCGCCTTCCAGCCCACCGGCATGGTTTGTCTGGCGGTAATAACCCTTACTGCTGTGGTAGTAAATCTCGTCATGCACTAAAGAGCCCTGTTGCGCCGCCACGGCAAAGCCATCGCCGATTTCCACTCCTTTGATGGCTTGTATACTCATCAAGGCAGCCGCTAAACGTCCGTCCAGCCTGCGATCCCACTGTACATGGCTGCCGAGACCCACCGGCACACCTAAGGCCACCACCGTAAAAACACCGCCTAGGGAATCTCCTTCCGCCTTGACATAATCAATGGCAGCCATCATTTTTTTTGCCGCTTCTTCATCGGGGCAGCGTACCGGTGATTTTTCCACCTGTTCATAATTGGCAGCCAAAATTGCAGTATCCAGCGGCTTAATGGCGATACTACCGATTGACTGTACATAAGAATAAATCTGAATATCAAATTCCCGTAAAAGCTGTTTTGCCACGGCACCTACTGCCACCCTTACTGCCGTTTCCCGTGCACTGGCACGTTCCAAAACATCGCGCAAATCAGTTAAATCATATTTTAACGCACCGGGCAGATCTGCATGACCAGGCCGCGGCTGCGTCACTTTCTCCCTTACCTGCTCCCTTTCCGCAAAGGGCGCCATCTCAGACTGCCAATTTTGGTAATCCCGATTACACACACGCAGCGCCAAGGGACTCCCGATGGTACGGCCAAAACGCAAACCGGCCAATACCTCTATTTGATCTTTTTCAATTTTCATTCTGTCACCACGGCCATAACCTTGCTGCCGCCTTACCAGTTCACGGTTAATTGCCGCCTCGTCAAGCGGCAAATTGGCAGGCAAGCCTTCAATAATTGTGGTCAGGGCCGATCCGTGGGATTCCCCTGCCGTCAAAAAGCGCATCAATTTAAAAGCTCTCCTTTACCCCGTCTTTTCAGCCAGTAGAGAATTAAGAAGCCGACAATAATGAGCAAAATGCTTACCACTTGCCCGGCGCGGAAGCGGCCCCAATATAAAGTGTCGGCCCGTACCCCTTCTATAAAGAAGCGGCCAATGGAATAACCAATTAAATAGCGGGCAAAAATGGCACCGCGCACCTTTTCTTTTTTACTGACAGACAGTAAATAGGCAAAGACCAACAAGTTCCAGATAAATTCATAAAAGAAAATAGGATGGCGATAGGCACCATCTATATATAATGCCCAGGGTAAATCTGTTGGCTCACCATATGCTTCCTGATTAAAGTAGTTTCCCCAACGGCCAATGGCCTGCCCCAGGATCAGCCCCGGAACACAAACATCTGCCAAAGTCCAAAAATCTATTTTTTTCACCCAGGTATAAATAGCTCCTGCTATAATGGCACCCAAAATTGCCCCATGGATAGATAATCCTCCCTGGCGGAGGTTAATTATAGCCGGCCAATCTCCCGCCATGGTTTCCCAATTGGCAAAGACAAAAACCATACGTGCGCCAACAATGGCGGCCGGTACCGTCACCAAGAGGAAACTCAGCAGCTGATCTTCATCAATGCCATACTGAGTCGTACGGCGCAAAGCCACCAAAGTACCCAACAGCATCCCTAAACTAATCATTACGCCATACCAATAAACAGGTATCCCAAAAAGATAAAAAGCAATTCGATCAACCATTAAAGGTCCTCCCAGCTGTTTGTTGTTCTAATTGTAGAAGCTTTTGTTTCCATACAAGGCCGTAGCCAAAGCCGCCAAGGCTGCCGTCTTTACAGACAACGCGATGGCAGGGTATTAATAAAGGTGTCCTGTTGCGCGACATGGCCTGACCTACTGCCCTTGCAGCCTGCGGTGAGTTTGCCCGAGTGGCCACCCAACTATAAGAACGACATTCCCCATAAGGAATTTCGGCCACTACCCCTAATACTTTGCGAAAAAAAGGAGGGTAATCTGCAACTACAAGAGGACAAGTAAAGGATACCTGCCGGCCTAAAAAATAAGCTTGTAAATCGTCGGCCAACTGCTTTAACCATTGCGGATCTTTGGCCTGCACTTTATTTGTCACTTGATGGGAACCTGGAAACTCCAAGGCGTAGACACCATCATCATTGTAAGCCACCGCCATACTGCCCGCCTTTGTTTCAATGGCCCGCCATTTTAAATCTCGTGGATAATTATTCAGCTCAATCACTCTTTCTAAGGCTAAATATCACCTTTTAAGCTAGATATAATACATGTAACCCTGCTCTATAAGTTTCTTCTGTTCTTCCACAATTTCTGCCAATGTGATACTATCGAGCGTTGCATCAATTTCATCACGGATGCGCGCCCAAACATGGCGCATAATACATTGGGATGCACGGTCACATTTTTTTGTCTCATTACCTTTTATAACACATTCTGTAGGAGCTACCGGCCCCTCCAAAACACGAACAATATCGCCCAAAGTAATTTCTTCTGGCGGTAAAGCAAGACGATAACCACCTTGGGCACCCCGCACACTGGTTATTAAGCCTGCCTTTCTGAGACTGGCAAAAAGATGTTCCAAATATTTTTCAGAAATTTGTTCTCGTTGTGCAACTGTTTTTAAAGACACAGTATTTTCACCGCCATACAGTGCAAGATCAAACATGGCCCGCACTCCATAGCGGCCCTTAGTAGACAGTTTCATACTAACCCCGCCTTTATAATAATTGTAGAGACTAAATTTGTCCTACAAATTCTGGCTAGAAGCTCTGAAAGCCTTCTGTCACAGCTAGAGCATCCTGTAAGCGAATACGCCCGCTGTAGAGCGCCTTACCAATAATGACACCTTTTACGCCCAATGGTTCCAAAGGCAACAAATTAACAATGTCCTGTAAACTGGACATGCCGCCTGAAACTATGACAGAAACTGGAATGGACTGAACGATTTCCCGCAATCCTGCAAGATTAGGCCCCTGCAGCGTGCCATCACGTAAAATATCAGTATAAATTATCTCTTGAACCCCGATTTCTGCCATCTGCGTAGCCAATTCCACTGCAGATACAGTGGCTTCCTCTCGCCAGCCGCGAATAGCCACACGCCCAACGCGAACATCAATACCAACCATAATCCTGCCTGGATACTGCGCACAAAGAGAAGCAACCACCTCGGGATCCGTAACGGCCACCGTACCTAAAACTACCCGAGAAACGCCGCGCGAAAGCAAATCTTTTGCTACCTGTACATCACGAATCCCACCGCCTACCTGTACGGGGATCTGCACAGACTGCACTATTTTTTCAATAATGGCGGCATTTTTCATGCTCCCGCCAAAAGCACCATCCAAATCAACCACATGCAACCGTGCAGCTCCTTCCGCTTCCCACCGCAAGGCTGCTGCCACCGGGTCATCATAATAAACCGTTTCCTTCTCCAACTCACCATGCAGCAAACGCACACAGCGACCGGCACGAATATCTACCGCAGGGATAATTAGCATCGAACCAACTCCAAAATAAATTTCTTTATATATTCTCTGCATACATGGCAACTCCTGCCGACTTTCTAGGGATTAATTACAGCAAGTTATTTTTTAATGCCGCCGGTATGCCAATCAAACTCCCGGTAAAGGGATTTGCCGCGCTTTGCAGCTTTTTTGCGCTTAAATTCCGCCAACCTACTTAAAAGCTGATAAATAAACTGCACCATGGGATCGGCCAATTTATAGGAAAATGACAATGAATTGCCAAGATAGCGCTTTTCTCGTTTTAATTCTGCTTCAACCTTTGTTCCGGCAAAGGGCAAAACTTTACTTACCGGATCAATTTCAGCCAAATAAGCTTTGCCGGTCATTTCTTTGACTTGTTTTAAAAACTGTAAATTCTCATTTAAATCATTAATACTGGTTCTATAATCAAACATAATAAAACCCATGGCAATAAAAATATCAAGATCATCAAGGATTTTAATGGCCGTTAAGTTTTCTGCCACCGTTGTATCTTTCTGAAAACGATCCAATACAGCCTGAGAGCCAGATTCTACGCCCAAAAAAACTTTACACAAACCGGCTTTTTTTAGTAAGGCAAAAAGCTCCGGCTCGACATCATCGGCACGGCATTGGATGCTAAACTTTATCTTCCATCCCTTTTCCAGAATTAATTCCGCTATTTCCCTGGCTCTTTCTCTGCCTCTGCCTTTGCCGCAGATAAAATTGGCATCATTAAAAGCAAAATTAACGGCGCCATATTTTTGCTGCAGCATTTCCAGCTCAGCCACCACATCGGCAGCGCTACGCATTCTAAATTTAGTACCAAAGCGCCTGAAAAAAGCATCCACACTGCAAAAAGTACAGCGGCCGTAACAGCCGCGAGAAGAAAGTACTGAAGCATAACCCACTTGCGCTAAAACTTGCGGCAAAGTGTCGCGGGCCGGCAGCGGCAAAGCATCCAAATCCTTCACACTGGGACGGTCAGCAGTCTCCCACAGTTCATCATTGGCCCGCCCCACCAGCCCCGCCACTCTACGTACATCGCCATCTGCCAAGATTGCTTGCGCCAATTCGACTAAAGTTTCTTCCCCCTCTCCTTTAACAATAAAATCTACGGACGAGAAAAGAGTCATTATTTCTTTAGCCGCAAAGGTGGGATAAATGCCCCCAATAACAATGGGTACATTTGTTTGCTCCTTTATTTCCGTTACTAAAGTTAAAACTTCCTTTGCACTTTCCTGAAAAGTTATACTGACGCCAATTAAAGCACAGTTATTGTTGTTAATGGTTTCTATAACTTCAGCCGCAGTACTTCCCAAAAGCGGCATATCTATAATAAGAGTTTCTATACCTGCTTTTCGCAGGCAGGCAGCCAGATAACCCAAGCCTAAATGCTCAAAAGGTTCATCTAATTGCTGCCAATGAGGATTAATTAAAATAACCTTTTTTTTCTCCCCGCTCCCCTGCACTCCTATCTCCCTTCCTGCGTTTTTGCTGATCTTTAATGCTTTGTAATTTCCTTATGCATTAGTTTCCACAAAATACCCCGAAAACCTTTTCCTGTACAGCAGTCATTTTGCTTGCTGCAGCTTATTTAATGTCGTCCAAAACTGTGGATAAGAAATTTCTACACAAGCGGCATCTTTAATAGTCACCGGATTTTGCGCTCTAAGCGCTGCAATGGCCAGGGACATGGCTATACGGTGATCGCCACGACTGTGAGCAATTCCGCCCTCTAACTTTTGCCCGCCGTCTATGATCAGCCCATCGGCTGTAGAAATAACTTTAGCCCCCAATTTGGCAAATTCTTCAGTTATTGCGGTCAGGCGATCTGTCTCTTTAAGCCGCAGCTCTGCTGCATCTTTGATTATGGTACGGCCTTGGGCAAATAAGGCTGCCACCGCTATAATGGGGATTTCATCAATCAGTCGGGGAATTAATTTCCCGCCAAACTCCACTCCCTTTAATTCGCTGCTTTGCACATAAAGGTCAGCAATCGGTTCACCGTTTATTACGCGCCTATTCTCCAGAGTAATTTTTGCCCCCATCATCTGCAGCACATCAAGCAGACCGGTACGTGTGGGATTAACCCCCACATTGGGTAAATACAGTTCAGAGCCGGGTGTAATGCTGGCGGCAACAATAAAATAAGCTGCTGAAGAAATATCTCCCGGTATTTGGATTTGGCATCCTGCAAGCATCGGCTGCCCTTTTATGCTGATGGTGCTGTTGGCAGTGGTGATTTCAGCACCAAAGGCAGCCAGCATCCGCTCCGTGTGATCACGGCTGGGCTCCGGCTCCGTAATGACCGTTTTACCTTCAGCAAATAAACCAGCCAGCAAAATTGCTGATTTAAGCTGCGCACTAGCCACCGGCGTCTGAATTCTTTTTGCCTGTAAAGGCCCCCCTGTTATGGCAAGGGGCAATAAATCCCCTCCCCGGCGGCCGCGTATCTGTGCTCCCATTTCCATTAATGGTTTTATCACCCTCCCCATGGGACGCCTGCGCAAAGATTCGTCCCCCGTTAAGACAGAAAAAAAGGGTTGCCCCGCCAGTATCCCACAAAGAAGGCGTGCAGTAGTACCTGAATTACCACAATCCAGAATTGTTTCCGGCTCCTTTAAGCCCTGCAAACCAACGCCCTTTATCTTAACCGTGCTGCCTTGCTGTGTAATTGTCACACCAAGCTGCCGCAGGCAGGTCAGGGTAGCTAAACAGTCTTTACCCAGTAAAAATCCTTTAATTTCTGTTTCTCCCTCTGCCAATGCCCCCAGCAAAGCTGCCCGGTGTGAAATGGATTTATCACCGGGCAGCCGGACTTCTCCTTTTAGTGCACCTTGCGCTGCAATAGTAATTTGCACTTTTATCCCTCCTGCAGTTGTACACGAAAACCGGCAGATATCAACACCCCCGCTGCCAGCTGACGCGCTTCATTACTCATAAAGCCTAAACGCAGCGGCCCGCCTTCCTCTTCCCTGCTGCGCAGCAATTCTATTTCCGCTATATTGATACCACTGCGTCCCACAAGTCCGGCCACTTCACCAATAACACCCGGACGGTCAGGCACATAAACATATAGATTATATACCGTGGGGAAAAGCCCTTTCCCCCGCAAAGGCACCTGTGCACGAAACGAACGCGCCTTTTCGAAATGATCAAGCAAACCGTCGGCACTGCCGGCAGCCACTAAAGCTTTCACCTGCCGTACTTCATGCAAAAAACGCTCCAGTAAAGGCACTATGTGCTCGCCATTAGTCAGGCAGATATCCTTCCACATTTGCGGGCTACCCAAAGCTACACGGGTTGTATCGCGAAAACCACCGGCAGCTAAAACCAGCAGCTCCTCTGCCTCTTCTAAGCCAGATATCAGCTGCACCAAAGCGGTGGCTAAAAGATGCGGTAGGTGAGAAATTGCGGCCACCCTTTGGTCATGCCGGTGCGGTTCCAATATTAGCGGTACTGCCCCCAAGGCACAGATAAATCTTTCCATGGTGGCCAAGGCCTGTGAAGGTTTACCTGTTAAAAAATAAATGGCATTTTCAAAAAGATTTTCATCGGCAGCTTCTACTCCTTGTTTTTCTGAGCCGGCCATGGGATGACCGCCAATAAAAGTAACGGTTGGAGGCAAAGAGTTGGCTGCCTGACGCGTAACGGCAGTTTTGGTACTACAAACATCCGTTACTACAGCTCCTGCCTTTAGATATGGCGCAATTTCCGGGAGCAGCTCCAATACTGCCATTACCGGCGCAGCCAAAACCACTAAATCTGCCTGGTTTACCGCCGCCTGCAGCGAATTAGCCGCTTCTGTGATCGCGCCGGCAGCCAAGGCTTGAGATAAAATGGACTGCGCCCGGTCAAAGCCTATTATTTCCTCCACCAGCTGACGCTTAAGCATGGCTTTGCCCAGTGATCCGCCCACCATGCCTACGCCGATAATAGCTGCACGTTTAAAATAGACTGTCACTCATCTCACCTGCTTAAATATATTTGCCCATTACTGCTGCCAGTTGTGATAATTCCTTAGTTAGGCTGGTAAATCTTTCAATGGTTAAAGATTGTGCCCCATCGCATAAAGCCTTTTCCGGCTGCGGATGCACTTCAACCATAATGCCATCTGCACCGGCAGCCACAGCGGCTCGGCTCATGGCCGGAACAAAGCGCCAATTACCGGTACCGTGGCTGGGATCCACAATTACCGGCAGATGCGTTAAATATTTTACCACCGGAACGGCGCTTAAATCCAAAGTATTACGAGTATAGCTTTCAAAAGTACGGATACCGCGCTCACACAAAATTACCTGGTGATTACCGCCGGCCATAATATATTCTGCTGCCATCAGCCATTCTTCAATGGTGGCTGAAAGTCCCCTCTTTAACAAAACAGGTTTCTGCAATTTACCCAATTCGCGCAGCATGTAGAAATTCTGCATATTCCTGGCTCCCACCTGCATGATGTCGGCATATTCCGCCACCAGCTTTACAGTGTGCTGATCCATTACTTCGGTAACAATTGGCAGACCTGTTTTTTCCCGCACCCGTGCCAAAAGTTTCAACCCTTTCTCTTCCAGTCCTTGAAAAGAATAGGGTGAAGTACGCGGTTTAAAAGCGCCTCCCCGCAGAATTTGCGCCCCGGCGGCTTTAACACCCTCCGCTGCCGCCAGCAGCTGCTCTTCGCTCTCTACGGCACAGGGCCCCGCCATCAACACCAACTGACTGCCGCCGATGGTACAGTTACCCACCTTAAAAACGGAATCTTCCGCCTTAAATTCCCTGCTGACTAATTTGAAAGGCTTTGTGATAGGCAAAACCTTTTCCACAAAAGGCAAAGCCTCTAAGCCTAAATTCCGCACCAGCTCTTCATCGCCAATGGCGCCAATAATGGTGCGAAACTGTCCCTTTGATAAGTGAACTCCCAAACCGGCGCTTTCCAATCTTGTCATCACATGCTGCACTTCTTCTTCTTTCGCTGCCGGCTGCATTACAATAATCATTTTCATCCTCCTTACTTTCTAGTTTGTCGTATTGACTAAAGGCAATACCATAATTACTTGCTTTTCAAATAAAAAACCGTCCCTCTAAAAAGGGACGGAATGTATACCCGCGGTACCACCCTAATTGGCTTATTTAAGCCCACTCTACACCGGCACGCCCATGTCGGGTTATGCCTGTTCCATGTTAACGGAAGGATGCCGTCGGAGCCTACTAAAAGTTCAGCCCGCTGCTCAAGGGGGTATTTTCAACCAGATCCGGGTACCGGTTCACAGCAACCACCGGCTCTCTGCAACTCCTGCAATCCGCCTACTATCTCCCCGTCATTGCCTTTAATCTCTTATTATATTAATTGTTAATGTACCGCTAGTTCAAAGAAAAGTCAAGCCTAAAAATAAAAGAAAATAAAGCCAAATTTTATGCTAATACTTGTTCATCTTCACGGGGCGGTTCGGCCAGATGAAAATGATCATGCAGTGTACATAAAGCTTCAGATAAATCATCCTCACGAATTAACAAAGAGATTGTAATGTTGGAATCACCAGTTTGCATAATGCGGATATTGGTATTTTTCAGCGCCTGCACTACACTGGCCATCACACCGGGAATATTCCGCATTCCCAAACCCACCACGGCAACTTTGGCACAATTTGTTACCAAACGGTAAGACAGCCCCAGTGATTGTAGTATTTTTTCTGTCTGCTCCGAATCTTCCTGCTGAATAGTAAAAGACTTGCGTTCAGGAAAAATTGAAATCATATCGATGGAAATATGGGCTTCAGCCAAGGAATTAAATAATTTTAGTTCCATCTCAGCATCATCTTCATCCATAGTGACAATTACCTGTATCAGACCGGGGACATGGGCAAGACCTGTAATAATACGATTCCCTCGATTGAAATGCAGCTTTGTTTTCTCATGCACTTCACTGCTGATAAGTGTTCCCTTTCTACTTTCACTTAAATGTTTTACAACCAGCGGCACATTATGCTGCATTGCCACTTCCACCGCCCGCGGATGGATCACTTTAGCCCCCTCATATGCCAGTTGGCAGACTTCATTATAAGTAAGATGATCTATTATGCGCGCATTAGCCACCAGTCGGGGGTCGGCAGTCATAATGCCGCTTACGTCGGTAAAAATCTCGACCCTCTCTGCTCCCAGGCCCGCTCCAAGTACGACGGCACTCGTATCGCTGCCGCCGCGGCCCAAAGTATTAATCTCACCTTCCAAAGTAACACCCTGAAAACCAGCCACCACCGCCACTTCATCATTACGCAGATGCGCCAGCAGGCGTTCCGGATTAAATGTTTCTACCTGTGCATTGCCGTAATTGCCATCAGTAACTAAACCGGCCTGCCCGCCCGTTAACGCCAGGGAAGGTATGCCATGGGCACACAAAGTGGAAGCCATCACCACGGCTGAGATGATTTCACCGCAAGACATAATTAAATCCATGTCCCGTAGAGAAGGCTCCCCACCGCCGTTGGCGCTAATCATTAAGTCTTTTAAGGTATCGGTGGCATATGGATCGCCCGCCCGCCCCATGGCAGAAACAACCACCACCGGCTTATAGCCCAGCATTTGTGCCTCTCGGACACGCTGCACCACTTCTTTACGCAAAGATGGACTGGCAACAGATGAGCCGCCAAACTTTTGCACCACAATCTTCACCAAAACCCCTCCTACAGTAACCCACGCGCAATCAACGTTTCTGCAATTTGAATAGAATTAGTTGCAGCACCCTTGCGAATATTATCGGCTACGACCCACATATTAATGCCATATGCAACAGAACGGTCAACCCGCAAGCGGCCCACAAAAACTTCATCACGCCCTGCCAATTCTGCCGGCATCGGATACAGTAAAGAAGCCGGATCATCCATTACCACAATACCGGGAGCATTTTGCAAAGCTTCACGCGCCTCTGCCACTGTTATTGGCCGCTCAAATTCCACATTGACTGCTTCGGAATGGCCATAAATCACAGGCACTCTTACTGTGGTGGAAGTTATGCGCAAATCAGGTAAATTCATAATCTTACGGGTTTCACGAATTATCTTTAATTCTTCCTTGGTATAATCATCATCGTCAAATACATCGATTTGCGGCAGCATGTTAAAAGCAATCTGATGTTGTACTTTCGCGTTGGCATGGGGGAAACGCTCCCTGGGCATAGCATCTTTACCGGCTAAAACTGCCTCTGATTGTGCTAGCAATTCGTCCACAGCCTCCTTACCTGCACCGGAAACAGCCTGATAGGAAGCAACCACAACCCGCTTGAGTCCGGCCACGGCATGCAGCGGCTGCAAAGCTACGACCAACTGAATAGTGGAACAATTGGGGTTGGCAATAATCCCCTGATGATTAGCCAATGCCTCCGGGTTAACTTCCGGTACCACCAGTGGGATATCTTCATTTAGGCGAAAAGCACTGCTGTTATCAATTACTACTGCACCACGCTCTACCGCCTCCGGAGCCAGTTCTTGACTGACCGCTCCCCCGGCACTAAAGAAAGCTATATCCACACCTGCAAAGGCTTCCGGCCTTGCTTCCTCCACCAAATAAGTTTTCCCCTGCACTTCAACCTCCGTACCGGCTGAACGTGCCGAAGCCAATAATTTTAAGCTTTCCACAGGGAAATTGCGTTCCTGAAGCAGCTGGACCAAAGTTTGCCCAACCATACCTGTGGCACCGACAACGGCAACATTATACTTTTTCATTTCAACCAACTACCCCCTCAAAATAAAATTAATCTTTTTAAGCACCTGCTAGGCTCAGTAGAGACATTTTTGTTCCTATATTAACTTGATTAAATGCGTATATTTCCACAGTATTCGCTGCTTTTCCTGCCTGCCACATTTCTTTGCCTTTATTAATGTTTTTTCTGCAGACGTTCCGGAATAATATCATTGCGAATCAAATCTTCGTATGTTTCCCGCTTGACCACTAAATCCGCCTGACCATTTTGCACAAAAACTACAGCCGGCCTGGTATAGCGGTTATAGTTGTTGGCCATAGAATAATGGTAAGCTCCTGTAGAAAGAACTGCCAGCAAATCCCCCCTGACCAAAGGCGGCAGCATAATATCCCAAATTAACATATCACCGGATTCGCAAGCCCTGCCGGCAATGGAAACAAGCTGCTTTCGAGGAGCAAGAGCACGATTGGCCAAGATTGCCTCATATTTTGCTTCGTATAAAGCCGTGCGCAAATTATCCATCATTCCACCGTCTACTGCCACATACTGGCGTACACCGGGCACTTCTTTAATTGTACCGACAGTGTAAAGGGTCGTGCCGGCTTCCCCCACAATTGAGCGGCCGGGTTCTATTAATAATTTAGGTAAAGGTAAATTGTGGGCAGCCGCCCTTTCTTGCACCGCCTCCACGATTGTTCCCAAATAATTGCTGATAGAAACAGGCAAATCGCTACATAAATAGCGTATTCCTAAACCTCCGCCAAGATCAAGATCCTGAATTAAAAAACCTGTTTTCTCTCTAATTTCTGCTATAAAGTCCATCATCACCTGCGCAGCCAACTGAAATGGCTTTAAATCAAAAATCTGTGAACCAATATGGCAGTGCAATCCCTTTAATTCCAGATGCGGCATTTTTATAGCCTTAACAACTGCCGTAAAAGCCTGGCCGTCGGCAAGTCCTAAACCAAATTTTGAGTCCACCTGTCCTGTCTGAATATAATGATGCGTATGGGCTTCAATACCCGGTTTGATCCGCAAATAGATGGTGACTTTCTTGCCGGCGGCAGCAGCCAACTTTTCCAATAACTCCAATTCAGAAATACTATCAACCACAAAACAGCCTACGCCGCTGCTTAAGGCTAACTGAATTTCTGCCGGTGTTTTATTGTTGCCATGGAAAATCATTTTCTCTGCCGGGAAACCTGCAGCTAAAGCGGTATAAATCTCACCACCGGAAACAACATCTAAAGCCAAGCCTTCCTCTTCCAATAAACGACACATTGCGGTAGTTAGAAAAGCTTTGCCCGCATATGCCACCTGACTTTGGGGATAGAGGCGTGCAAAAGTATCACGGTACAAGCGGCAATTGGCACGAATTAACTCTTCGTCCATCACATAAAGCGGTGTGCCAAACTCCTGCGCCAATTGTGTGGTATCACAACCTCCTATTTCCAAATGTCCTTTATCATTTATTCGCATCGTGCCCGGAAAAAACATAAACTACTCCCCTCTCCAGCTAAAAGCCATCTATGTTAATTTGTTTGGTTTTATAAATAATAGCGACGGTTAAAAGGTACAAAAAAACCGACAGGTTGCTTGTCGGTTGCTGTCTCAGCTCATACAACCTACACCCCTTTGTGAGATAGCTCTCCACCGCAAATCAAGGGAAATTTGCGGTGACAGTCCGTCAGTTATTCACTGACGGCCCAGCCACATGCTTTGGGCGGCACGGGCTTCGGCGATGTCCCCTTTCATATTGGCTCATTGAAATTCCCCTTCTCCCCAATATTACTCTTGGCTCACCGCACCTCTACCCCACCAATGGTGAGGCATCTATTTTGTTTGCAAAGATTCTATCACAGGATCCTACTCCTGTCAATCAATCTCGATTATATG
>JAAZIQ010000099.1 GCA_012800795.1 Bacillota bacterium | reverse complement strand
CGAAGGGGAAATTATATCAAGCTTGTTTTGTTTTCTTTCCCATTTCTTGCATTATACCAAAAGCTGCAAGAACCGGTCAAAAGGTAAGTGTATAAATTTAAGTTGACAATCCCGCAAAATTAATGATATAAATAAGGTGGAAAAAAGGCCATGAAGGCAAAACAGATAAAAGTGTATATTTTTATAGAAAACAGACAGACTCATGAAGGGTTAAATGGCGGCAAAAAAAGCCGCAAAGATATTAGTACCAATGGGTCTGTTTTTATTTGCAGGAAGAATACCGTCTCGCAGCAGCGGAAAAAACGGAAGCACCTTTATTGATAATTTGCTATAATAAAGAAAAAAGATCCAACAGCTGTCAATCCTAAAAGACAGCTAAATTCAATGTAGGGGAGCAGGAACATGAAAATTGCAGTTGTTGACGGCCACGGAGGCGGTATCGGCCGTGCAATCATAGATAAAATCAGAGTAGCTTTTGGCGAGGACATTCATATTGTTGCTCTGGGAACGAATGCATTGGCTACGGCGGCTATGTTGAAGGCGGGAGCCAATGAAGGTGCTACAGGTGAAAATGCCATTGTCGTCAATGTGGAAGATGCAGACATTATTATCGGCAGTGTGGCCATTTTAGTTGTCAACGGTCTCATGGGTGAGCTGACTGAAAAAATGGTGTCAGCGATTGGTAAGAGCAAGGCTGAAAAAGTTTTAATTCCTCTCAATAAGTGTAAGATCACACTGGCGGGGGTGGTTAATAAACCACTTCCCCATTATATAGACGATGCCATCAGCATCATCGGAAATTTAAGCGGTTGCAAAAGACTTGACAAGATCCAAACTGAATGAGGATAAAATACTACAAGGAAAGGAAAGTTTGCTATGTGTGAAGCCAATGTTTACATGCTTCAAGAAGACGGTGAAAAAACACTTGTTATGGAAGCGGTGGACAAAGTTATACCTGGTAAAGATGAATTGTTCATGGAGAATATTTTTGGGGAACGGAAAACTATCAAAGCAAGAATTGTGGAAATGGCTTTAGTGGATCATCAAATCCTGTTAAAAAAAGCGGATGATACAGCAGAATAAGCTACAAAACAGAAGTAAACGGATGTGAGAATTTGCGCGAACACCAGGAAAAAGTACCTTATTTGTATATTCTGGAGAAATTTCAGGAACAGAGTCTGCAGGAGCTCTGCAAAGGCAAAGGACTTACCTATGATGAGAGCCGGAATGTGATTACGGTAAAATTAATGAGTGAAAACTATGATGTCTATTATCCCAGCGGCAAAGTATTTAAGGAAGACGGTAGTGAAGTTACTTCCTATCTCTTGAAAACAGTTATCTTAAGATATATCGTAAACGGAAAAGGCACCAAACCGACATTTCGGTTCATTTCTTATAAAGAAATACAAGACGGGCAGGTCTACTACCCAAATTTTTATAAAAGGACAATTAAGCGTTTAGCACAGCTCTATGATCATGATCCCACTCTTTTTGATTTTCCGGACAAACTGGAGCGCCTGCCCATGTCCAGAGGGGATTTATCTTTCACCTTTGAATTTTTACCTCATGTTTATTTTCAGTTTATACTTTACCGTGGTGATGACGAGTTTCCTGCCGGTGCCACCATTTTAATGGATGCAAACACTGAAGATTATTTTAACGCCGAGGATTTAGCCGTAGTTGTTGATATTGCCATTGAGTATTTTGTGCACAAAGGAACAATCCCGCCGGATTTAGGCATGTATCATTTTAAAGAAAGCTATTAACTTTGTCTGCCCCAGATGCCCGGCAGACAGAAATACCTTAACAAAAAACAAACAAAATTTAGGAGGACAGTCATGGTTGAAAAACTGGAAAAACTAAAAGTATTAATTAACCATCTTAAAGATCATAACGAGGATCATGCAAAAGAAATCACGGAGTTGGCCCAAACGGCGAAAGAATTCGGGCATAAAGAAGTTCATGATTTACTGTTAAAAAGTGCAGAAGTGCTTCGTGTTTCCAATATTTCATTGGAAAAAGCATCTGAATTGTTATCAGAGTAAAGGAGGAGAAAAAGAATGTGTTTAGGTAAATTATATGTTGATAATGATACTGCCCCTTTACTGGAGAATGTAACCGGTTTAGTTACTGACGGCAACCGGGTGAAATGCACCACCCTTTTTGGTGAAGAAGAAGTTTATACCGGGAAAATAGCCAAGATTGATTTTAATAAGAGTGAAATCTTTATTACCAAAGAATAAAGTATCTTTATTCCGAATTAAAGCAAATCAAAAAGCTTGCCCTTGCAAAAAAGATGTAAAGTGGCAAGCTTTTTCCTTTCCCCGTTTATTTTCTTTTCCCGTATTAGTAATTATTGCTCCATTAAAAAGACGTAAGGTTTCGAAATTTCCAAAAATTCAAGCGATATGATGCCGTCTTCAATGACATTGTCAAAAAGTCTGAGGCGGCTGTAGTTACCGAAAAAGTCGACTGTACCGTTTTTTAATTTGGCCTTAAACGTTTCAAGTTTTGATATAATAATTTCGTCTTTGATTGATGGTATAATTTCATAAGCATTAATTTCATGCGATAGGTCCAGATCGTTTTTACCGTTAATTTCATATGTTTTGTGCATCTCATTACCGCAACAAGTGCAGGTTACTTTCCAGGAAATTTTTATGCCATCTAAACAATTGTTAAGAAAAATTCTTTTTATGGGAATTTGTTGCCGACATTTGCATTTTTGCATGACCAGAAACGGATAAGGAAAGCTGATTTGTCTCATAAAATCGACCTCCTTTCAATCTACTCTCTACTATAAGTATATGTTTTCCTATAATTAAGATCAATAAGAAAATATGCTTTCTCTACATTATTTGATTCATAGTGTAAAATTGTTGTAGGAT
>JAAZIQ010000098.1 GCA_012800795.1 Bacillota bacterium | reverse complement strand
CGAATTACATCCATGAGGAACCTCCGCCTCCTTTTAGGGGGTATTCATTCTGCTAGAATGTGAGGTTCCTCTTTCTATTTTAAATAGATTTTTCCTTCAAAAACCTATAGTAATTTTACACTAACATAGGTTTTAGCAGACACCTGCAAAGAAAAGAGGGCGTGCTTAAAAATTACTATTGTGGAAATAGTAAAAATAACTTGGGAAAGAGGATGTGAAGGCGTGGAAAAAAAAGATTTAATTCAAAAGCTTAACTGGTTTTATTTCCTAGAAAAAAACCAAGTGGAACTTTATACTGCACAAAGCCAGCAGGTTGAAGATTTGTACATAAAAAAAGCTCTGCAGCGGGTGGCTGCAGTTGAGCAGGGACATGTGGAAAATATTGCGCGCAAAATTAGGAAGTTGGGCGGTACACCCAGTGCGATCGGTGAAAAAATCGCACCGCTTACCGGGAGCACAGCCGGATATATTACGGGGCAAGCAGGTTTAATAGCTCTTTTAGAAGCAAATATTAAACTGGAAGAAAAGGCAATGAAAGATTACAAAGATTTTTTGCTGCGTGTAGGTAAAGATGAAGAATTATTTAATATTTTGTGGGATCATCTCATAGATGAAGATTTGCATACAGCCTGGTTTGCAAATAAACTGGCAGAATTAAAAGCCCAAAACGCTCAACTAAAACGCTAAAAATAGTTTTTTGAAAAAAGTTATTGTTGCCTTAGTTTTTGTATAGCAGATTTAACATTTATTATACCGGCTCCCTGTTCATTTTCATTATAGCCGGAAAGACGCAGTGCGGTTTCTTTTAATAAATTTTTTACACCATCGGGAGTTAGTGTTGGTTCTGCTTCCAGTATTTGAGCAATTATACCAGCACAAATTGGGGTGGCCATGGAAGTACCCGACAGCGTTAAATAATCAGCCGTGACACGATTGCTTTTATGCATTTTATCGAGAAGGGATCCTGGTGAGCGCAGAGCAGTGATATTAACCCCCGGTGATACTACATCAGGCTTTGCAATATTGTCGGCTGTAGGTCCGCGGCTGGAAAAATCAGCAAGCCGGTAACTGCTGTTTTGACTGCTAATATGGTCATCAATGGCGCCGACGGTGATAATCTTGGGAGAGGTGCCCGGTGAATTAATGGTGCGTGAATCAGGGCCGGTATTTCCGGCGGCGGCACAGACTATTAAACCGGCATCCCATGCCTTTTTCACCGCAAAACAGACAGGGTCATCGTAAGCCGAGAGATTTGAATCGCTGCCGAGTGATAAATTAATGATTCTAATTTTATATTTAGCCTGATTAGCAACACACCATTGAATGCCTTGAATAACTGTACTTAGAGGTCCGGAGCCCGATTTATTTAAAACCTTAATTCCTACAATATTTGCCTCAGGGGCAGGTGCTCTATACTTGCTGTTAGATTGTTTTCCGGATGCGGCAGCACAGCCGGCTACATGTGTGCCATGGCCATTATCATCATAAGGCTGAGTTTTGTTATTTACAAAATCTTTAAAGCCCACTATACGGCCGCTTAAATCAGGATGATCATGGACACCGGTATCGATAACGGCAATGGTTACATCTTTTCCGGTTATGCCATCTTCCCAGACAGCGGTAGATTCTACGGTCGCGGAAGCAATATCTAATATGGCTCGTAAATCTTCATCGTACCAGATACGCACTACATTTTTATTTTCTACCAGTGTTTTTAAAGTGCTAACATTTATCTTGGTGGCAAAAGCATTTAGTAAATAGAGGTCCTTTTGAATAGAACATCCTGTTTCCTGGCTTATAGCTTTAAGGCATTGTTGACTATAAGTGTTTCTATCCAGTTGTACTATAACCGGGATTTTACGCCACCTTTGCATGACCGAACTGTAGAATTTATTGATAAAGCAAGGGGAGTAACGTGTGGGGCGATATAGCAAAAATAGTTGTTTTCGTAAATTGGGGGCAATTTTATTACTATATTCACGTATCCAACGTACTTCTTGAAAAATCATAACACCACTCCAACTTTTTTGTTACATTAGCATATGAAAAGGGAGTGGTTTATGCGCCAATTACTGCCTAAACTCTGGCAAAAAAAAAGACGGCACAACATGCCGACTTTTAAAATTCTTAGCTATTCTGCTGTATGGCAGCCAAGACAATCATTATAGGTTGTATTTTCGTAAGGGAACATCTCATCATGTGTGGCTACTATTGCTTCATGGCAGGTTAAGCATTCACTATATGAGCCATCAGTAGGATGAGTTACGTCAGGTGCGCCACCATGGCAATCCATACAATTCTCATCAGAGAATGTGCCAAATTTCTCCTTATGCCAATCAGCAACTTTACCATGGCATGTGGTACAGCTCTCATCGTATTGATTTGGCCGATGGCTAACAAGCTTAGGCCCGGCTACTGATTGTGGCGGTACAAGTACTGTACTCTTTACATACCAAGCAAAGGCAGCCATCACAACTAATGTAATTAGTAGAAAAACTTTTTTATTCATAGGCCCTCCTGTAGTATATGTAGTATATGATCTGATAAATAGTTCACTTTTATATTCTGCTATCCGTTTCAAAAAACCTTCTTAATTTTAACACAAAACATACACAGAAGACAAATAAATAACATATTTTTTGTGAAGTGGCTCATTGTAGAATGAAATGCAACACGAAGAAATGAATGGAACCACAGCCAGAAACCCTGTATGATGTTGGTAACCAAACTAACACGATACGGAGGGTTTAGCTATGGTTCCT
>JAAZIQ010000097.1 GCA_012800795.1 Bacillota bacterium | reverse complement strand
CTTTACTGCTGCTGTGGCAGAAAATTTAGCAGCACAAAAGACGGCCCTAGAGGCCGTAAATCAGGCCACCTCAACGCAGGCGCTGCGGGCGGCCATTACCGAATATGCTACCAGGCTCGAATTAGATATCAGCCGTTTTGACAGACTGAAGCCGGAGTCGCAGCAAGAACTGCTGGCTATTATGGTAGAAAAGCTTCCCTATGACACAGCTGATCAGGTTAAAACAGCCTATATTACCGCCCTGCAGACTGTGTCATCAACGACAATTATTACTTATGTTGACTATGAACATAGTTTAACCTACGCCGTTGATAAGCAAATGAATAAGAGTCCGCAGACAGATCTTTACGGCGGCGGTTGGAAAACGGCAGACCGCAATTTAGTGGAATGGTTTATTAATGCCAATAATTTTGTGGAGGAAATGCTGCCTGCCCTGAAGGTGAAGAAGGATGTTTACTTAAATATGCGGCATGAACCCACAACGGAAAAAAATAATGTCATTTTAACTTTGTCTCCGGGAGCCGGTCCTTACTTTATTATCAGTGAGGCACAAGACAGCAAAGGGGATAAATGGTACCGTATTTTAACCAATACCCGTGTTGGTTGGGTACATAGCGGTTATGTGGAGCTGACGGAGAAAAAAGGTGAAGGCATCTTCCAGTTTCTGCTGCTTTCGGGGACAACTTATATTGATCCCGTGGAAGTCAATGAAAAAATATTAAAGGACAAGGGAATTTTAAGCGGCAAGGCAGAAGCATTTATTGAGGGTGCGCAAAAATACAATATTAATGAAATCTTTTTAATCTCCTTGGCTTTACATGAAACCGGCAACGGGACAAGCAAATTAGCCACAGGGGTGGAGTATAAAGGGAAAACGGTTTACAATATGTACGGCATTGGCGCGGTAGACAGCGATCCGATCAATAAGGGTGCAGAGTATGCCTATAACCAAGGCTGGTTTACGCCCGAGGCGGCCATTATCGGCGGCGCCAAATTTGCCGGTGAGAACTACATCCATCACCCAACTTATAAGCAGGATACACTGTACAAAATGCGCTGGAATCCGGCCAATCCGGGTGTGCATCAATATGCGACCGATATCGGTTGGGCGGCAAAGCAAGTAGCTAATATTAAAAAACTATATGACCAGTTAACTTCGTATGTCCTGCATTTTGAAATTCCCAGATACAAATAAGCTTTCTGGAGCCTATCCGGGCTCCTTTTCTTTGCTCATTAATAATTTGTTTGCCAATTTTGTGCTATAATATAAAAGTTAGTAAATAACTTGAGAATTGCAGGAGAAAGAAGGGCAAGAAATGAAAAATCCCCAAATTACCATAGAAATGGCCGATGGCGGGATAATTAAGGCGGAGCTTTATCCTGAAGCAGCGCCCAATACGGTGAAAAATTTCGTTTCTTTGGCGCAAAGGGGTTTTTATGACGGTTTGATTTTTCACCGTGTTATCTCCGGCTTTATGATTCAGGGTGGAGATCCTCAAGGGACAGGTATGGGCGGCCCCGGCTACACCATTGCCGGAGAGTTTCCGCTCAATGGTTTTCCCAACCCCCTTAAGCATAAGCGCGGCGTGCTTTCCATGGCGCGTTCCATACGCCCCAATTCAGCCGGTTCACAGTTTTTTATTATGCATGCAGACGCGCCGCATTTAGACGGTCAGTATGCCGCCTTCGGTCAAGTCATTGAAGGTATGGATGTGGTGGATGCAATTGCTGCTACGCCCACTGATCAGCAGGATCGTCCACTTGTGGAACAGCGTATGAAAAAAGTCATCGTGGAAACCTTCGGTGTAGAGCTGGGCGAGCCGGAAAAATGGAGCGAGGATTAATTTGAGAAGATTTTTGGCGGGACGTGGGAAAGATGCGAGAGATTTATTTAGATAACAGTGCCACAACGGCGGTTCGGCCGGAAGTGGCGGAAGTTATGCAGGAAGTGCTGTGTGAGAATTACGGCAATCCTTCTTCACTGCACCGCCGCGGGCTGTTGGCGGAACGGGTAAAAAAAGAAGCCCGCCGTGTGCTGGCTGAAGCCTGTGGTATTAAAGAAAATGAAATTATTTTTACTTCCGGCGGGACGGAAGCCAATAATTTAGCCATTAAAGGGGTTGCTCGCCGCTTCAAACGGCGGGGGCGCCATCTTATAACTACAAAAGTAGAACATCCTTCTGTGCTTTATACTTGCCGTGCTCTGGAGCAGGAAGGCTTTCAGCTTACTTATCTCGATGTGGATGCGGACGGATTGGTAACTCCCGAAGCGGTGGCCGAGGCGGTGACTGAGGAGACGATTTTGGTAAGCATCATGCATGTTAATAATGAGGTTGGTTCCATCATGCCGGTGGCAGAGATTGGCTCCCTGATCAAACAAAAAAACCCCCGGACTTTATTTCATGTGGATGCGGTGCAGTCCTTTTGCAAGCTGCCGGTCCGGCCGCAAGCATGGCAGGTTGATTTAATGACAGTTTCCGCCCATAAGATTCATGGTCCAAAAGGTATCGGTGCTTTGTACTGCCGGGAAGGAGTGCAATTGGCGCCGCTTTTGCATGGCGGTGATCAGGAGGGAGGAATACGGCCCGGTACTGAAAATATGGCGGGAATTGCCGGTTTTGCAGAAGCTGTGCGTTTGCTGCTGCCGCAGCAGGCAGAAAACAGCCGGCAGATGGGCAAACTAAAAGAAATGCTGCTGGCCGGCCTGCAGGCGCGACTCAGCGGTATTCGTGCCAACGGCAGCTTACCGGGAGCACCCCATATTCTTAACCTGACCATTGAGGGCATTAAAGGAGAAGTGCTCATTCATGCTTTGGCAGAGGACGGCATTTATGCCTCCACCGGTTCAGCCTGTCATTCACATCGCGCCGATCCTAGCCATGTACTTTTAGCCATGGGGCGGACGCCGCAGGAAATAGAGGCTTCGCTGAGGTTTAGTTTTGCTGCCACAAATACGGTGGAGGAAATAGAATACGCCATAGATAAAATCAGTGCAGCGGTGGAAATGCTGCGTCTTGTGACACGGAGGAAAAAATGAAAGCTTTATATTTGGTTCGCTATGGTGAAATTGGGCTCAAAGGTAAAAACCGCAAACAATTTGAAAATCAGCTTACTGCCAATATCCGCCGTGCACTGCAGGATGTGGCGGAGTGTCAGGTCGAGCAAAGACATGCGCGTAATTTTGTGACTGTGCTGGACGGTGACCCAGCGGCAGTGGAAGCCAGGCTGCAGCAGGTGTTTGGTATTGTTTCCATCAGCCCGGCGGCGGTGGCGGAGCTGGACTTGGAAAAGATAAAGGAAGTGGCTGCCGCAGAATTTAGTAAAGTGGCTCGGGCCGGCTTGCGTTTTAAAGTAGAAACCAAGCGGGCCAATAAACAATTTCCTCTGCCTTCACCGGAAGTAAGTGCTAAAGTTGGCGCCTATTTGTTGCGGAATTTCCCCGGTATTATAGTTGATGTACATGAGCCGGATGCGGTTTTGGATGTAGAAATCCGTGAAGAACAGGCCTATATTTATACCCGCCGTATTCCCGGTCCCGGCGGGCTGCCGGTAGGGGTGGCGGGCAAAGGAGTATTGCTTCTTTCCGGAGGTATAGACAGTCCGGTGGCAGGATGGCTGTCCATGAAGCGCGGCGTGACGGTGGAAGCACTTCATTTTCATAGTTTCCCTTTTACCAGTGAAAGGGCGAAGGAAAAGGTTATTGATTTATGCCGCCAGCTGGCAGCCTTTGGCGGCAGTATTCGCCTGCATATAGCCCATTTTACAGAAATTCAAAAAGAGCTGCGCCAAAAAACGCCGGAGCGGCTGTCCATAACTTTAATGCGGCGCATGATGTTTCGGATTGCTGAACAGCTGGCCGACCGAAGAAAGGCCCTGGCTTTAATTACCGGGGAGAGTCTTGGGCAGGTGGCCAGCCAAACCATGGAAAGTATAAATGTGATAGAGCGAGTGACAAGCATACCGGTTTTAAGGCCGCTTATCGGCATGGATAAAGAGGAGATTATGATCCTTTCCCGCCGGATTGGTACTTACTCCATTTCCATTCGACCATATGAAGACTGCTGCACTATTTTCTTGCCGGAATTTCCGGCCACACGTCCGCGCCTCAAAGATGTGGAGGCGGCTGAGGCGGCTTTAGACATTGATACTTTAATTGCAGACTGTTTGGCAAAAACGGAAACAATGATAATTAAATAAAAAACCGTGCGTCTCTGCACGGTTTTAGCTTTTAATGCTTAGTCAAGCTGCTTGATAAAGTTTTCTATTCGCTCCATTCCTTCCTGCGCCTGTTCCAGTGATAAGGCATAGGATAAGCGGACGTAATTGGGGGCACCGAAGGCCGTGCCCGGGACAAGAGCCACTTGTGCTTTCTCCAGTAGGAGGGTGGCAAAATCCATACTGTCTGTAATTTGCTGTCCTCGATAGCTGCGTCCAAAAAGCTTGCTTACATCGACAAAGACATAGAAAGCCCCGTCCGGTTCTATACAGTTTAATTCCGGGATGCTTTTTATTTTTTGCACCATATAATCACGCCGCTTGGCAAAGGCTGCTTTCATTTGTGCCACACAATCCTGGGGGCCGAGTATGGCCGCCAGAGCCGCCTTTTGGGCAATGGAATTGGCGTTGCTGGTGGCATGGCTTTGCAGGTTGCTCATTAACTTGGCAATGGGCGCGGTAGCGGCGGCATAACCTATGCGCCAACCGGTCATGGCATATGTTTTGGAAACGCCATTGACTACAATTGTGCGTGTCTTGATTTCTTCACCCAGGGCGGCAATACTGATGTGCGGCTGCTGACCATAAATAAGCTTTTCATAAATTTCATCAGAGACTATATATAAATTATGCTCCAACGCAAGGCAGGCGATTTCCTCCAGCTCCCTGCGCGTATAAACCTGCCCGGTAGGGTTATTGGGACTATTAAGAATAATGGCTTTTGTTCTACTGGTTAAAGCGCCGGCAATTTCCGTGGCGGTAATTTTAAAGTTGTGCTTGGCACTGGTGGCGACAATAACCGGAACGCCGTCATTAATTTTTATAATTTCCGGATAACTGACCCAGTAGGGGGCAGGAATAATTACTTCATCGCCAGGATTAAGCAAAGCAGCAAAGGCATTGCTGAGAGAGTGCTTAGCGCCATTGCTAACAACAATTTCCTGGGGTTTGTAAAGTAATTGGTTATCATTTTTTAATTTCTGGCAGATGGCTTCCCGCAGTTCCTGACAACCGGCTACCGGTGTATAGCGGGTAAAATTATCCTTAATTGCTTGTACGGCAGCTTCTTTAATATGTGCCGGTGTGTCAAAATCAGGTTCTCCGACCCCAAAACCAATCACATCAATCCCTTCTTTTTTCATCTGTTTGGCTTTGGCATCGATGGCTAAAGTCGGTGAAGGACTGATGGATTGCACTTTTTTTGCTAGCATTTGCTTCTGTCACTCTCCCTTTAAAAGCTGATATGTTTTGCATAATTTAACCATTGCGTTTTTTAAAATCACGCATAAAAGCAGCTAATTTTTCACATCCGGCAAGACTCATGGCATTGTAGACGGAGGCGCGTATACCGCCTACGGAGCGATGTCCCTTAATACCGAAAATACCTTCTTTTTCTGCTTCCTGCAGGAAAGTTTTTTCCAGCTCATCATTAGGTAAACGAAAAGTAACATTCATATAGCTGCGGTGGGCTGGTTCGGCATGCCCGCGATAAAAGTCGTCTTCATCAATGACATCATAAAGTAGAGTGGCTTTAGCCTCATTATGTTTGGCGATGGCAGGAAGTCCGCCAAATTTTTTTAGCCATTCTAAAACAAGTTTCAGCATATAAATGCCGAAAGTGGGCGGAGTATTATAAAGTGAGTTGTTTTTAGCCAGGATTTCGTAACTGAAAATATTGGGCAGACCTTCTTTTACCCTCTCCAGCATTCTTTTATGTATCATTACCACCACTACTCCGGAGGGGCCGAGATTTTTTTGGGCACCGGCGTAAACTAAATCAAATTTGCTGTAATCCAGCGGCCGGCTTAAAATATCACTGGACATATCGGCGATGAGGGGTACTCCGTTGGTTTCCGGTATATAATGCCACTGGGTGCCATAAATAGTGTTGTTGGTGGTAATATGGACATAAGCGGCGTCCTTATTCAAGTTAAGTTCTTCCTGTTTGGGAATACGTTTGTGCTTTTCCGCCGCAGTTGTTGCCACCACATTAACTTTCCCGATTTTTTGGGCTTCTTTCAATGCTTTTTCTGCAAAACTGCCAGTGATAACATAATCGGCAGTTTTGTCTGCAGCGAGAAAGTTTAAAGGAACTAAAGCAAATTGCTGACTGGCACCGCCCTGAAGGAATAGTACGCGGTAGTCATCGCCAACCCCTGCTAATTCTTTAAAAAGTTTTTCAGCCTCTGCCACAATTTCTTCAAATTCCGGGGCGCGATGGGACATTTCCAGGATGGAAATGCCTATGCCTTTGTAATTTAACAGCTCCGACTGTGCTTGCTGCAGGACCTCTAGAGGTAAAGTTGACGGACCGGGATTAAAATTAAAAACACGCTCTTGCATCAGAATACCTCCTCTGGGAGTTTCCTTACATTATAAACTATAAGCAGCAGGGAGCTCAAGGGGATGGTGACAAAAAACTTCCAGCTAGTGAAAATTTGCTCAAGCCCTTTTGTCTTAACTTTAGGAAAAGGATTTTTCTTTTAATTGGTGGAATAATAGGCAAGAACGAAAGGAGGAAGACAGATGCTGATACAATCTTTGGAAACAGGTTCCTTTGCCGCCAATTGCTATCTGGTGGCTTGCGCAGAAACGCGGCAGGGATTGCTGATTGATCCTGGCGACGAAGCCGAGCGCATCATAGAAATGGTAAAGGAAAATAAAGTGACAATAAAATATATCTTTAACACGCACGGTCATTTTGATCATACCGGAGCCAATGACGTTGTGCGGGCTGCATTTAAGGCGCCGGTTCTAATTCATACCGCCGATGGTGAATTATACAACAGGCCTCATGAGAGTCTGGCTGCATTTTTTGGTTCCGGGGATTTGGGTAAACCGGATCGTTTGGTGACAGATGGCGAGCAGTTGCAGTTCGGCAAATTAACGGCAACCGTTATTGCCACCCCGGGGCATACCAAAGGTTCTTCCTGCCTACTGATAAAGGATGCCCTTTTTAGTGGCGATACTCTTTTCGCCGGTTCAGTGGGTCGCACCGATTTCCCCGGCGGCTCAATGGCAGAGTTGCTAAAATCAATTAAAGAAAAACTGCTGGTGCTGCCTCCGGAGACAAAAGTCTACCCGGGCCATGGTCCAAGCACTACCATTGGCAGGGAGTTGGCGAGCAATCCTTTTTTGCAATAAAAAGAAGCTGACTGTTAAAAGTCAGCTTCTTTCCTTACCAGGGCCAAAACCAGCGGCGGCCGCCCGCTTCGTTTTGTTCATTATTATTTTCTTGTTCTTCCCTTTCTTCCTCATCCGGCAGATCATTTTCATTACTACCCGGGCGCCAGAACCACCAACCATCGCTCCAGTTCCATTCCGGCTCCTGTGGGCAGTATGGGCATTCAGGCCAACTGTCCATTTTGCGGGGTTCCGTACCGGCGATAAAAATTTCGCGCAAAGGTTCTAAGGAACAGCGCGGGTTATGCAGCAGTCCCGTTTCAGGGCAGATAAGAGCTTCCACCAAACCGGCGGGGCGGACAAAATCGATGGTCGGTTTATCTGCCAGAGCCCGCCGCATAAAATTGGCCCAAATTTGTCCTGCCCGTACAGAACCGGTCTGTCCCCAGCCCAAAGAGAGATTATCATCATTACCGACCCAGACAGCTGTAACCAGTTCGGGCGTGTAGCCAACAATAAATGAATCCCGGTGACCTTGGGAAGTGCCTGTTTTGGCTGCTGCCGGACGGTTTAATAACGTCCCCAGTGAAGAAGCTGTTCCGCCCGGCTGCAGAACGCTTTTCATCATATCGGTCATGAGATAAGCAATTTTAGGATCTAAAACCGGTGTGCGCTGCGGAGAACTGCTTTCATAAAGCACTCTCCCGTCTTTATCGGTAATTTTAGTAATAAAACGGGGCTCAACCCTAATCCCTTGATTAGCAAAGGCGGCAAAGGCGGCAGCCATCTCCAGCGGAGTAACTTCAGAAGTGCCTAACGGTAGGGACAGTACCGGATCCAGTTTGCTTTTAATGCCCAAACGTTTTGCCATGTCTACCGTTTTCTGGGGGCCAATTTCTTCATTAATTGTTACGGCCACCACATTGCTGGAACGGGCGATGGCTTCACGGAGACGCAGTTTGCCATAAAATTTACCGCCGTATTCAGTTGGCTCATAGGGTTTAGTTTCGCCAGGCAGGTTAAAACTTACCGGCGCGCTTTCGCGAACGGTGGCTGCAGTGTAGCCTCCTTGCTCGAGGGCGGCAGCAAAAGTGAAGGGTTTAAAGGAGGAGCCGGGGGAGCGTTTGTTAACGGCACGATTAAACTGGCTTTGCTGAAAATCGCGCCCGCCCACCAGCGCCCGCACTGAACCATCAAGCGGGTCTAAAGCCACCAATGCTGCCTGTAGAGGGACATCTTCTCCCTGATCATTTTTAATGACTTCCGGCAAATAGCCGGGGTTGGCAAAGACTTCCTCCGCTATTTGCTGCATTTCTTTATCCAGGGTGGTATAAATGTGTAGCCCGCCGCGGTAAACAATTTGGGGATCGGTGGAGTAGGCGGAGATTTTGTCCATTATTTCATGGTTAATCAAGTAATCAATAAAATATGCGCCAAACTGTTTAGCCGTTTGTACTGACTCAAGGCCTTCAAAAACCAGCTCTTCTGCCAGGGCTTCTTTTTTTTGCGCCTCCGTAATGTATCCTTCTTCGACCATACGGTTTAAAATTGCCTCTTGGCGTCTAAAGGCGGCAGCCCGGGTTTCCTCACTGATATAGGGGGAGTAATAAGCAGGGCCGCGGGTGATGCCGGCCAATAAAGAAGCTTCTGCCAGGGATAAATCTTGTACCGACTTATTAAAATAAATACGAGAGGCTGCCTCCACGCCATAAGCGCCATGGCCAAAATAAATGGTGTTTAAATATTTTTCCAGAATTTCATTTTTGGAATATTTACGTTCTAACTGCAGTGTCAGCAGTGCTTCTTGGATTTTACGCTTTAAAGTTTTTTCATGGGACAAAAAAAGATTTTTAGCCAGCTGCTGCGTAATGGTGCTGCCGCCTTCTACAATCCGGCCGGCACGCAGATTGCGGAAAAGGGCCCGCGCCAAACTCTGCAGATCTAGGCCAAAATGTTCATAAAAGCGATGATCTTCAATAGCAATAAAAGCTTGCGGTAAAAAGTCAGGCATTTCTGAGAGCTGTACGTCAAAGCGGTTTTGTTCAAAACGGGTGGTTATGACTTTGCCTTGATAATCATAAAAAGTGCTGGTCAGCGACAATTCTGGATCCGGCAGGTCATCAAGACCTGCTACGGTAGCCGCCAAAAAGCCCAGCGCTACTACTACCAATACGATTAAAGATAGAGTTGTTATGAGAGCAAAACGGTGAATACGACTCATACCGTCACCTGCTTTTGTCGAAAGATTTATATTAAAAATTATATCATGGACAACTATAAAAAGCGCTCAGGAATTTGTTTGCATCCCACAAATTATGTGGTATAATTCATTCGATATACCATCCGCTTATATAAAGGGCATGGAAAACACACTATAATTAATGGGGAAAAGGAGGTTATTTCTATTGTTACCCACACCGAAAAAATTTAAAATAGTCGCAGGTGCGGCTGAAGGTAAAAATAAATTAACAGCATTTGACAATGCGCTGCTTGAAGCCGGTATTGGCAATATCAATCTGGTTAGAATCTCCAGTATTCTTCCGCCGGCGGTCGAGCAGGATCAAGATATGGTTTTGCCTCCCGGCTCTCTTGTTCCGACGGCTTATGGAGCCATTGTTTGCGATGAGCCGGGAAAAACCATTGCTGCCGCAGTGGGGGTGGGCTTTTCTGCCGATTCCTTTGGGGTGATTATGGAGTATTCCGGCAGCTGCAGTAAAGCAGAGGCGGAACAGAAAATTCAGGAAATGTTGGAGGAAGCCTTTGCCCAGCGCGGCATGCCCCTCGTAAAAACAGAAATTCGTGCCGTTGAGCATACTATCAAATCAATCGGTTGTGCTTTGGCTGCCGTAACGCTTTGGTATTAAAAATACCACTACTATAAGTTAGAGGAAGGGATTGGCAAATGGAGCTTTGGTATACAGAAAAACAAACCCCCAATGTGGGTATTACTTGCCTCCTGCACGAAACGCTGTGCCGTATGAAAACTGCTTATCAGGATTTAGCCGTTTTGGACACGGTGGAATTTGGTAAAATGCTTGTCCTGGACGGCATGGTTATGACGACAGAAAAAGATGAATTTGTTTATCATGAAATGCTGGCACATATTGCCATGCAGGCACATCCCGACCCACGGCATGTTCTGGTGGTAGGTGGCGGAGACGGCGGTGTTATCCGCGAAATAGTCAAGTACCAATCCCTGGAAAGTGCTACCCTGGTGGAAATTGATGGTGCTGTGATTGAAGTTGCCAAAAAATATTTCCCCCAGATTTCCTGCGGCTTAAATGACCCACGTGTGAAGGTCATTGTGGCTGACGGCATAGAACATGTTAAGCAGACTGTGGGACAGTATGATGTGATCTTAATAGATTCCACGGAGCCGGTCGGCCCGGCGGTGGGACTTTTTAGTGCAGAATTTTATCGTGATGTTTACAGAGCTTTAAAAAAAGACGGCATGATGGTGGCGCAAACAGAATCTCCGTTTTTTAATCGTGATTTAATCGCAGAAGTTAACAGGAACATGAGAAAAATTTTCCCGCTGACGAAGTTATACTTGGCCAGTGTGCCAACTTATCCTAGCGGTCTGTGGAGTTTTACAGTCGGCTCAAAATGCTACGACCCCCAAAACTGTCACCGCAAAGCCGTGGAGACAAAATACTACAATTTTGACCTCCACCAGGCTGCTTTTGTTTTGCCCAATTTTGTCCGTACATTAACGGAGGAAAAATAATGAGCAGTATTCACACTCTATGTGAATCCAGCGGTTCCTTTTTGGCCGCCGGCAATGATTATGAGCAAAGCCGGCTGGTGTTGCTGGGGGCCCCCATGGATTTTACTGTTTCTTTTCGTCCGGGTGCACGAAACGGTCCCCAGGCCATTCGTTCCTCTTCACCCGGCTTGGAAGAATACAGCTTGGCTTTAGGGAAAGATTTGCGTAATGCTTCTTTTTATGATGCAGGGGATATCATTCTGCCCTTTGGCAATACTGAACGTTCACTGCAGTTAATTGAAAAGGCAGTAAGTGATATTTTTGCCGCCAATAAATTTCCCCTCCTTATGGGTGGAGAGCATTTGGTTTCCCTTGGTGCACTGCGGGCAGCGGCAAAATACCATCGGGACTTGGTTGTTGTTCATTTAGATGCACATGCTGACTTACGTGCCGAATATTTGGGGGAAGCCCATTCCCATGCTTCTGTGATGTATCATGTTCAGCAGGAGTTAGGTCTGCCAATCTACCAATATGGCATCCGTTCTGCCGCGGCAGAAGAAGCTGCCTATGCTAAAGAGCATACCCATTTTTATCCTTTCCATGTACTTGAACCGCTGCGTCAAACTGCAGCAGAACTGGCGGGCCGCCCCCTTTATTTGTCATTGGACATTGACGTGGTAGATCCGGCCTTTGCCCCTGGAACAGGGACGCCGGAACCTGGCGGTATTACGGCAGCGGAGTTGTTGTCCGCCATCAATTTACTAGCTCGGCTGCAGATAGTCGGGATGGATTTAGTAGAAGTGGCTCCCGTTTATGATCCGGCCGGCATTACAGCCATGCTGGCTGCCAAAGTGATTCGCGAAATCATCTTATCTTTTGCTATTTAAATTGTTTTTGCTTTAAAACAAGGATTTATGTTGCTGAAGTAGTATACCTACTATTGTTGCACAACAGTTGCTTTCTTTTTTTGTGCTGACAGAGAAGGGGGAAGGATGAAAATAATGGGCACAAAATTTATTTTTGTTACGGGGGGCGTAGTTTCATCACTGGGAAAAGGGATTACGGCCGCCTCCCTGGGTTGTCTGCTTAAATGCCGCGGTTTAAAAGTAACAATGCAAAAATTTGATCCATATATAAATTTTGATCCGGGAACCATGAGTCCTTATCAACATGGCGAAGTATTTGTAACGGAAGATGGAGCGGAAGCAGACCTGGATTTGGGGCATTATGAGCGTTTTATAGATAGTAATTTAACAAAGGATTCCAATGTAACAACAGGTAAAGTTTATTGGTCCGTTATTAACAAAGAAAGGAAAGGGGAATTTTTAGGTCGTACCGTACAAGTAATTCCCCATATCACCAATGAAATAAAAGAGCGTATCGTAAAGGTGGCAAAACAGACATCTGTCGATATTGTGATCACGGAAATTGGCGGCACCGTGGGAGATATAGAAAGCCTGCCCTTTCTAGAAGCCATCAGGCAATTAAAAAGTGATTTGGGCCGCGAAAATGTGATGTATATCCATGTTACGCTTATTCCTTATTTGTCCATGACGGGTGAATTAAAAACCAAACCGACACAGCACTCGGTGAAAGAATTACGTTCCATTGGTATTCAGCCCGATGTGATAGTCTGCCGGACGGAAAAACCGCTTTCGCAGGAGATTAAGGATAAAATTGCTCTTTTTTGCGATATTGCCCCCGGCGGCGTTATCGAGAATGCTGATGTGGAAACAATTTATGAAGTGCCGCTTTTATTAAATGCTGAAGGCTTAGACAAAATAGTGCTGCAGCAGTTAGGTTTGCCGCAGGGAGAATGCTCCCTTGATGAGTGGCGTGCACTGGTGGAGCGAATTAAAAACTTACAAAAGAAAGTTACCATTGCACTGGTGGGGAAATATGTTTCCCTGAGGGATGCCTACTTAAGCGTGGCCGAATCTTTATACCATGGCGGCTTTGAAAATAATGCGGAAGTAAATATCAAATGGGTTCAGGCGGAAGATGTGGAAGAGCTGGGTCCGGAGGAGCTTTTGGCCGATGTAAATGGTATTTTAGTTCCCGGCGGTTTTGGTGAGCGTGGGATAGAAGGCAAAATTGCGGCCACCCGCTATGCCCGGGAAAACAATATTCCTTTTTTTGGTATTTGTTTAGGCATGCACTGTGCAGCAATTGAATTTGCGCGTCATGTCTGCCGCTGGGAAGATGCCAATTCATCTGAATTTGACCCGTCCACAAAATACCCGGTTATAGATCTTTTGCCGGAACAAAAAGAGATAAAAGATTTCGGCGGGACAATGCGTTTAGGCCGCTATCCCTGTAAAATCATGCCCGGCACCCGTGCTGCTGAAGCTTATCAAGATGAAGTGATCTATGAGCGGCATCGCCATCGTTATGAATTAAATAATCTTTTCCGGGAGGAACTGGCGCAAAAGGGTCTGGTGATGAGCGGTGTTTCCCCCGATAACCAATTGGTGGAAATGATTGAATTACGCGATCACCCGTGGTTTGTAGCCACACAATTCCATCCTGAATTTAAATCTCGACCCAATCGTGCCCATCCTCTTTTCCGCGATTTTATCGCTGCAGCTCTTCGGTATAAGGAAAATAAAGAGTAGTTATTTGACTTGTTTTGTTGTATTTTCGGCCGTATTGTGGTAAAAAGTTATTGTATATTAAATACTTAAATACTAAAAAGGTTAGCATATACTTTAGGAAAGGATGTGTCCAGATTGCCTCATGTAATTAATGATGAATGCATTAGCTGCGGTTCCTGCGAACCCGAATGCCCCGTTGATGCCATTTCCGAAGGCGAAGATAAGTATGAAATTGATCCGGAATTGTGTATCGACTGCGGTGCTTGCGCAGAAGTCTGTCCGGTTGAGGCTATTCATCCGGATGATGAGTAGTTAGTGGTTTTTATTTCCCAATAAAAGAGAGGGCTTGCAAGCCCTCTCTTTATGCTTGGAAATTGTTCTATTTACTTGCTCTTTTAATTTTCTTTGATAGTTAACAAGCCGTCTGTGGCGGAATACTCAGTATAAAGTAGTGTGGATGCGGAAAAATTAAAAACAAAGCATATTAAGGAGGTTTGCCGTCATGTTTTTCCGCATCCGTAAATCTCGCACCCGCCGCATATTGGATTGGTTTTCCGCATTATTTAACAGCATCCGCCGTTGGCTGCAAAAATAATAAATTTGTCTTTAGCAAAAGTTGTCAATTAAAAGGAAAATGCCTCCCCAAGGAGAATAAGTTACACAAAAACTTGTTGAGGGGGAGGTGCTTTAATGTCTGCGACAATTTTGGTTGTTGATGACCGGGCAGGAATACGCAAATTACTGCAGGAGGTACTGCAAAGCGCTGGATACGAAGTAATTTCTGCGGCCAGCGGTAATGAAGCCATCACCATTGTAGGTCAAGAAAAAATAGATTTAGTCATGCTGGATATGAAGATGTCGGGAATGGATGGTTTAGAAATATTAACCAAGATTAAAGAGGAAGCACCGCATATAGTAGTTTTAATTATGACAGCCTATGAGGAATTGGAGGTGTTGCAGGAAGCAGCTCGGCAAGGAGCCGCTGCCTGTATTTCCAAACCTTTTGATATTGATGAATTAAAAGAACTTGTGGCACAAAAATTACGCGCCGCCAGTGCCTAGAAAATCCGCAATCTGTTTACCGGAAGACAAATTTTCAAGGAGGAAGAAAAAATGCCTTTTGTTACATTAAGAGAAGTATTAGCTGAAGCAAAACGCGGTCATTATGCAGTAGGAGCCTTTAATACTAATAATATGGAAATTGTGCAGGCCATTGTGGAAGCAGCGGAAGAGGAAAGATCTCCGGTTATTTTACAAGCCAGCCAGGGCGCTTTAAAGTATGCCGGCATTGAATACATAACTGCCATGGTCAAAGCGGCAGCAAGTACAGTTTCTGTACCTGTTGTTTTACATTTGGATCATGGTACCAGCTTTGAACAAACCATGCTGTGTCTCAAACATGGTTTTACTTCTGTCATGTTTGACGGCTCGAAATATCCTCTAGAGGAGAATATTGCCCTGACGCGCAAAGTAGTGGAAGTGGCTCATGCTATGGGGGCTTCCGTTGAAGGAGAACTGGGCAAAATCGGCGGAACGGAAGACGATATTTCTGTGGACGAACGCGATGCCTTGTTTACAGATCCTGCCGAGGCGGAACAATTTGTGGCTGAAACACAGGTTGATGCTTTGGCGGTGGCCATTGGCACTGCCCACGGGCCTTATAAAGGAGAACCGGTTTTGGATTTTGAGCGTTTGGCTGACATTAACAGCCGGATAGAAACACCTATTGTTTTACATGGGGCTTCAGGTGTGCCCGATGCCAGTATCAGAAAAGCCATTGAAACCGGTGTGCAGAAAATAAATATTGATACAGAGCTCAGGCAGGCCTTTACCCGCGCCGTACAAAAGGTTGTGACAGAACGGCCGCAGGAATATGATCCGCGGAAGATCTTGGGGCCGGCAAAAGAGGCCATGAAGGAGGTCATAAAAACCAAGATGCGCCTCTTTGGCTGCTCCGGAAAGGCATAGGAGTGATAAAAAAGTGAAATTATTTCTCGATACTGCCAATCTGCAGGAAATACAACAGGCTGCAGCTTGGGGTGTCATTGACGGTGTAACCACCAATCCCACTTTAGTGGCCAAAGAAGGGGGCGATTTCCCCTCTAGACTTGCGCAAATTTGTGAGCTTGTCAAGGGCCCTGTTTCGGCAGAAGTGCTGGCCACTGATACTAAGGGTATGATTGCCGAAGCAAAGGAATTAGCCGCCATTTCTCCACAAATTGTGATTAAAATCCCCATGACAGCTGACGGACTGCAGGCCGTGGCCGCTTTAAAGGAAGAGGGTATCCGCTGTAATGTGACGTTGATTTTTTCCTTTAATCAAGCGCTTTTGGCTGCCAAAGCCGGCGCCGCTTATATCAGCCCTTTTTTGGGGCGCTTGGATGATTTGGGGCATGACGGCGTGCAGTTGGTACAGGATATTTGTCATGTTTTTCAGCATTATAATTTTACCACCAAAATAATTGCTGCCAGTATCCGCCACCCACTGCATGTCCTGCAGGTAGCACAAGCAGGTGCTCATATTGCCACACTGCCCTTTTCTGTTCTGGAGAAAATGTTTAAACATCCTTTAACAGACCAGGGCCTTGAGCGCTTTTTAGCTGACTGGCAAAAAATGAAATAGTTTTACGCTTGGATCTAATGCCAACTGCGGTGGTATCTATGGTATAATTAAAAATAGCAGAACAAGCAAAAGCGTGTAGGCAAAGGTTTTTGCAGCAAGCCACACGCTTTTGGTATTTCTGATCCTGAAGGGGAAGCTATATACCATAAGGGGGAAGAGAAAATGGAAAGAGAATTGGCATTGGAATTTGTGCGGATTACGGAAGCAGCAGCTTTAGCGGCCGGCCGTTTTATGGGACGCGGTGATAAAGAAGCTGCAGACCAGGCTGCCGTCGATGCCATGCGGTCGGTTTTTGACACGGTACATATTGACGGTACGGTGGTAATCGGTGAGGGAGAAATGGATGAGGCTCCCATGCTGTATATAGGTGAAAAAGTGGGGATTGGCAGCCAACCGAAGGTGGATGTCGCTGTGGATCCTTTGGAAGGGACTAATCTGGTGGCTAAAGGACTACCCAATGCGCTGTCCGTGGTGGCTGTGGCTCCTGCCGGCTGCTTACTCCATGCGCCGGATATTTATATGGATAAAATAGCCGTAGGCCCCCAGGCAAAAGGCTGTATTAAACTGGATGCCTCCGTGAGGGAAAATTTACAGGCCGTGGCAGACGCATTGCACAAGGATGTGCAGGATGTAACGGCCATTATTTTGGATCGCCCTCGGCACGCTGAGATTATCAAAGAAATCCGTGCCGCCGGAGCACGCGTTAAACTAATTAGTGACGGCGATGTTTCTGCCGCCATTGCCACAGCTTTGCCCAATACCGGTGTGGATATTCTGTTTGGCATTGGCGGTGCCCCCGAAGGCGTCATAGCTGCTGCGGCGCTTAAATGTTTAGGCGGCGATATGCAGGCACGTTTAAAACCGGAAGGCCCGGAAGAAGTGGAGCGCGTCCGTAAAATGGGGCTGGATGACCCGGCAAAATTATTGCAGCTGGATGATCTGGTAAAAGGTGAAGATGTTTTCTTTGCTGCCACCGGCATTACAGACGGCGATATGCTGCGTGGAGTGCGCTATCTCGGCCAGACGGCGGAAACACATTCTTTAGTAATGCGCGGCATTACCGGCACAATTCGCAATATTACCGCTACCCATATTTTGTCCCGGAAACCGCGCTTTGTGGCAAAAAACTGTTAGCAGAAAATAAAGGATAAAAACCCATATTTTACCTCAGGGCTAAGCAAAAATGCATAAATCAGCAAAAATTGGGCAGAATTAGGTCGTAAACTTTAGCTGGAAAACTTTGTGGTAAAAAACTTTTGCAAAAAATGCTTTTGCTTAGTAAAAGAGGTGAAATATAAATGTATAAAAGTAAAAAAGGCATGCTGATGGTGCTGTTGGTGCTGCAGCTGCTGGCAAAGAATGTGTTAGCTGCCGCCGTTCCCGTGGTGGCCGATGCACCGACATCCATTCCCGCGGAAAGCAGCTATCAACCCACTTATTATAGACAGCTTGATCAATGGCGCAGCAAAATGGAGGAGGAAGCTGCAGAAAAAGCAGCATTCCAGCATACCATTAAACGGGGGGAAACACTTACTGCCATTGCCAAAAAGTATGGCACCAGCATTGAGCTTTTAATGCGGGTAAATAACCTGCAGGATCCAAACTTTATTTACGCCGGCCAAGTCCTGACTCTGGTGAGTGATGAGGAAGCAGCCGCCGGTTTTACTGCCCCCGTTATTCACAGGCTGCAGCGCGGTGAAACTGTGTGGGGGTTGGCTAAACGCTACCAGGCAGATGTAAAGGAAATCCTAGCAGCCAATAATATTGAGGACCCCAAAAAATT
>JAAZIQ010000096.1 GCA_012800795.1 Bacillota bacterium | reverse complement strand
TAATTTTACTTCAGGCGTTATTCCATCTCCATTGCCACAACACAGTTTCGTCCTTTGGCTTTTGCCTTGTATAAGGCATCGTCTGCTATTTTTAAAATATCAGTAATATTGTTGCTGGCATCATTATTGTTGCGAATTGACGCTACGCCAATGCTTACCGTGACACCAATTTCCTGCTTCCCAAAAATTACTTTTCGCCTGGCTATATTCTCCCGAAACTGTTCCGCTAATCTTTTTGCATCTGCCAAAGAAGCATTTTTTAACACCACTGCAAACTCTTCTCCCCCTATACGCCCGGCAATATCGGTTCTGCGAAAACTGGATTTTATCATGCTTCCCATTTCACGAATAACTTCATCCCCAGCCGCATGTCCAAAGGTGTCGTTAATGGTTTTAAAATTATCTAAATCCATAATCAATAAAGATAGTTCCTCATTATTCCTTTTGGCCCGACTAAACTCCCTTTGGGCCAAATTCATAAATTCTGCCCGATTATAGAGGCCGCTTAAAGAATCTGTAGTAGCCAAAAACTTTAGTTTCTCCTGCATTTTCCTTTCTTCTGTAACATCACGGATAGATTTAAGCATTCTCGTGTTGCCATCACGGGAATCTCCTAACGGCAGTACATCAATCTCAAAAAATCTTTCTTCCCCATCTATCAGGAGAGAGAAATCTTGACTGTCCACACTTTCAAAAATCTCCAGCAGCTTAGGTTCTCCAGCAAGAACATGCTCTATGGGATAGTTTTTTAAGGTAATGTTTACGGCTGCAAAAAAATTCTCAGCGGCCTTATTGTAGTCTATAATTCTTTTTCCGGGGCCCAGCACCACCATGCCGGCAAAGTTGTTCTCGAAGATTGTTTCTCGGGCAAGAGTTTTTATTTCCAAAAAGTCGTATTTTAAAATACCATAACTAATAATAAGTAAAGAAACAGGCATTATTAAAGCGGAGTAATCAATGCTCCGCTCATCGAAAGCGAAAAGAACCAGCGCTATACCGATAAGAGGCAGTAAAGAAGCAAATAAGAAAACAAAAAAATGGGATCTGGTATTGTCGATCTTATTCCTTTGATATCCTATGAAGTAAATGATAACGGTGAGAAGTAAGCACAATATGGTATAAGATATATTTATATAGTACCAGAAACCTCTTTCCATATACAAAGAATAATAACCATAGAACTGCTTCGCTTCCCATTTTGTATAGAAAAGATGATGCCAATGATTAGTAAGGCGCATAAAAAAAGTTATTACAGGTATAGAAAAAAGTAAAATTGCCCTGCTGGTATTTAGGGAATAGATTGTTTTTGTGTGCAAAAGAGCCACCAGTAGCCATAATACTGAAATAAAAGGCAAGCCAAAGTATTGAAACTGATTCCAAAAGATCATTTCCTGCAGATTGCTGCTGTTAATAATCATCAAATACCCAAACAAATAAATACTGATGCATAAAACTAAAGCAGAAAATGCCTTCCAATAGCTGGTTCTACCCTTTGAAAAGAAATAGGCGGCGAAAAACTGAGCTAATATAACAGCAAGAACGAGATAAAGACTAAGTAAGGTTTTCATAAGACACCTCTGCGGAATTGTTGTTGCTTACCAATGTAACGACCTCTCATATTTCATTTTCTGCTTCAGTATAATTTTGTTTTTCAGTTTCTATCAGGTTTTTGTTTTTCTTCTTCGCTTTATATAACAGCCGGTCAACTTTCTTCAACAGTTTGTCTAAGTCGTCGCTCTCCACTTCTACAACACCACCACTAATGGTTACTGCCAGATCATTTTCCCATTCTATCTCTAGAATCTTTTGGCGAATACGCTCTAACATAGTGTATCCTTCTTCTCTGCCGGTATCGCGCATAATAATTAAAAACTCATCGCCCCCAAAACGTCCCAATATATCATTTTTTCTTAAATTACTTATTATAGTGCTGGCTATCTTTTTTAAGACATAATCCCCATATAAGTGTCCGAATGTATCATTTACTTTTTTAAAATTATCCAGATCAATCATGGCCACAGTTATTTTTTTCTGATTTTTATGTGCCGCCTCTACTTCTGCTCTTAAGCAAGAAGTAATATGCATTTTATTATAGGCCCCTGTCAAATAATCAGTGATCGACAGCATCTGCAGCTTATCTTTTTCTGCATTCAGCAGTTTATTCAGTTTTTCCGCTTCTTCTTTAGCCTTGATAAATTCTGCATTTCTTTTTTCCAACATCTTGTTTTTTGCTTCTATCTCTTTGTTCTTTTCCTCAAGGGTGGCCAAGTATTGCTCTGATTTTCGGAATTCATCCATATAACTATCCATCAAAACGGCAATTAAAACAGCGATGGAAAATAAACAAATAAATAGGCCAAAAGCCAAATCTATATATCTCACTAGCTGTGATTCATACATTTCTACTAAGTCTGGTCTTTGGTACTCAATAACCATTAGAGCGCCAACAATTAAAGCAAAAAGAAAAAAAATTATCTTTCTCTGTAATCCAATAAGCGGTAAGGCAATAATTCCGGCATTTATTATCATATAATATGGAATGCTGGTGTAGGTTCCCCCCGCAACAAGCCACATTGTTGGGGAAAATACAAAACTTAAAAGAATAACAATTATCAAAGACAACAGCTCATAATTCCCACTGATTTTGAAAGCTGCATATAAGCCTACAGTAATAACGCCACAAGCAAATGTAATTAATGTGGCCGTTTTTCCCAAATCCAGAAAGTAATTCATTAAACTACAAGAAAATGACATACAAATGCCCACCAGAAAAACGGCATTAAATATGCGGTGTCTAATAGAAATATTTTTACCATACTTCACTTGTACCTTCCCCCAAGTGTCAGTATTTTTTTTCATCCATTATATTTCAAATATTGGTAATAATTTAATAATAATAGACTTTCCTGTATGCGTCAATAAAAGCAGTCTGCTCTTCTTTTTAAAAAAGGCTACTTTATATATAAAAAAACCATATATAAAAAACCGCAAGTTGAGAAGACTTTCTTCTTCAACCGCGGTTATTTTAATAATTACCTTGACTTTTATTTTCATGAATAAATGTTTTCTGGACTTTTGTTTGGACTGTTTGATACTAAGAAGCACGATTTAGTCCTATCTCCAAACATATCTCACCGATTGTCGTGCTGATACAGCTGCTTGTTTTTATTTCATAATCCTTATCTTCTTCACCACGCTTGTATTGCTCCGGTGGCAAGATATCACATTTCATATCTTCTGATAGTGCAGTAAGAACATTACCGCTGATGATATTGGCAATTTCTGAGATGGCAGAAGTCACAAAAACATCCACCTCTTCAAACTGCATGCCGCTCATGATATTTACCATATTTAGAGATGTTGAAACCGGAAAGCGGTAAATAACCTCTCCTTTGAGATCACCAACAATGCCAATGGCAATATCAACCGTCTCATCACTTTTAAAATCATCTGCCGGATGATCGGAAATATCTGAAATGTTAAGCATCAATTTAAAAACGTTATGTGTTGCATCAACAAATGTTTTATAAAGTTTATCTATCATTTCCGCTCATCCCTTTCTTTTTAGCATAATCCGCTATAAGTTGATCTTCTGCAGCCACATGGTTTATCAACCATGCCAATAGTCTTCCTCCAAACTGCTGCATTAAATCCTCATTATCACTGGATTGTTCGTACTGTTTAGAAACCTCTTGTACATATTGAACCATATCGTCATGAATCTGTTTATGGTATTTATACCCGGGATAATTGATGCTTTTCTGGTATTCTTCCTCATCACGGAAATGCTCCACAACGTATCTTTTCATAAACTCTAAGGTTTCATTTATTTGCGGAATTTTATCCTCCCAGCGATCTTTTGACCGCAGCACCTGCAAAAAAGATTCGACACGCCTAAATAATTCTTTATGCTGCGCATCTATCACCGGAACACCAAGTTCATATTCGTCTTTCCATAACATAATACCAACATCCCTCTCCTAGTTTTGTTTTATTTGTTTTGGCAGCAGAACTTCAAATTTTATATGCATTATTCCATATCGGCAAATAATACATTTAGTTAAGGCTTGATATAGAAATATTTTTCTCAAAAAAGAAAGAAATTCTTATAAAGCCCAATTATCCTCTCAGTATTTTCACATAAAACTCTCTGTTTCTGGGACCATCAAATTCGCAAAAATAGATTCCCTGCCAGGTTCCAAGCAGCAGCTTCCCCTCCTGAATTATCACGGTACTGGAGGAGCCCATGAGAGAGGCTTTAATATGAGCATGGGCATTACCTTCAAAGTGAAAATATTCCCCGTCTACAGGAAATGTTTTTTCCAGTGCAGAAATCATGTCCCGCACCACATTCGGGTCAGCATTTTCATTTATTGTCACTCCGGCAGTTGTATGGGGCACAAAGATAACTGCGAGACCGTCCTGCACATTGCTTTTTTTGACTTCTTCTGCAACTTTAGCAGTGATGTCAATGAACTGCTGTGGTTTTGTGGTTTGAATTTTGTAGCGCATGGTTAAAGTCCTCCTTTCTCTTTTTATGGTTATGACATTTTTTTGACTCTATTAGATTAATCCCTGCAGATATTCCACAATATCCCTGGCTTTGGGCGGACAGCCTTTTACATGTTTAGTAAAGCCTGAAGTGCAGGAACCGATACCTATCCCGTCAGACTGTTTATTTTTATAACCCTGGCCAATATACAATTTTCCTTTTAATTTATTTAATAAACCTTTCTTGTCCAGCCTTTCCAAGGCATAAATTAAGCTGCCATAACAAGCTGAACAGGCACTATCCTCCACAATATACCTTGATAACTGCTGCACTCTTCTTGAAGGTGTTAATCTTCTTAAGCGGGTAGCTTTATTCAACTCAACAATATCAGCATTTACCAAGTCGGTTGTACCTACACCGATATCTTCAGCCATGGTAATGTAGGGAATTTCATCAACACTAAAGCCCAATAAATGTGCTGCATATGTATCAATAAGTACAGGGTCCTTTCCGACGATGATCCTGTTCATCTGCACCGGATTACCGCC
>JAAZIQ010000095.1 GCA_012800795.1 Bacillota bacterium | reverse complement strand
TGGAGAGGAAATTTGTCGTCTCACCTGCACCGCATTTAAGAACGGATGAGACAATAAAGAGTGTAATGATAGATGTTTTGGTAGCATTAACTCCGGCTGCGATTGCGGCTGTAATCTTTTTTGGTTACCGTGCCCTAATCACCATGGCTTTGACGACCTTTACAGCCATGCTGACGGAAGCAATTATCTTGCGTAATAAAGATATTTTTGGCGACGGCAGTGCTGCCGTAACGGGCTTACTGCTGGCCATGACTTTGCCTCCGGCCCCGCCTTGGTGGTTATGCGTAGTTGGAGCCGCGGTGGCGATAGTAATCGGCAAACAAGTCTATGGCGGTATTGGCAACAACATTTTTAACCCGGCTTTAGTGGCGCGGGCAGTATTAATGGTATCCTGGGCAGGACATATGACCAGCTGGATCAGCCCTGTTGATTTAACATCCACGGCCACTCCTTTGGTTGCCTCGAGCACACCTGGTTTTGTGCAGTTATTTACGGGAGCCACTGGGGGCTGTTTAGGGGAGACCAGTGCTTTTGCCTTACTGCTGGGTTCGGTGTGGCTTTTTTACAAAGGTCATATAAATTGGCGCATTCCCGGCGGATATTTAGGTGTTGTCTTTTTACTGGGTCTGCTTGACGGCGGTCTTACGGGCGGCCTGTTCCATGTACTGGCAGGGGGCGTCATACTGGGTGCTCTTTTCATGGCTACCGATATGGTGACATCTCCTGTAACGCCACGGGGTCAGCTTATTTTTGGTGTTGGCTGTGGTTTAATCACCATGTTAATACGTTTTTACGGCAATTATCCGGAAGGTGTAACTTATGCCATTCTGTTAATGAATGCCGTAACCCCGTTAATTGATAACCTGACACTACCCAGGAAATACGGGGAGGTGGCCAAATAATGAAAGAAATAGTACGTTTAGGCTTAATTTTAATGTTAATTTGTGCCCTTTCCGCAGGCATGCTTTCCTATACCCATCAAGTGACTTCTGAGATTATAGAGCAGCGGATTGCGGCTGAAAAAATAGCTTTAATGCAGTCAATCTTTCCGGATGTAGAAGAGACGGAAGACAAAGAAGTAGACGGCCGTATTGCCACTATTGGCTATGATCAAAGCGGCAAAATTGTAGGTATATTGGCAGAAGGCAAAACTACCGGCTATGGTGGAGACATCCGCTTTAATCTGGTCATTGACGGTACAGGCAAATTAGTTGATATAGATATTATTTCCCATGCTGAAACAGCCGGTTTGGGTTCAAAAATAGAAGAAGACTCCTATCGTGCCCAATTCAGAGGGAAAACAGTTAATGATTCTTTTGATGTAGACAATATTTCCGGTGCCACCATTACCAGCGTGGCCATGGAAAAGGGTATAGAAAGGGAAATGAAAGAAATCCTTACCCGCTTTGGCGAAGGCATTGCAGAGCCGGCACCCTCGGTGGATATTACACAGATACCGGACGGCACTTATAGAGGTGAAGGAGAAGGCTTAAAATCCACCATTACTGTAGAAGTAACGGTTGAGGGCGGCAAGATCACAAGTGTCGAAGTAGTTTCCGGCAATGATACGGAAGAATACTTTGCCAAGGCGAAAAAAGAAGTACCGCAGCGGATAGTGGAAGAACAAAAAATTGATGTTGATGCAGCCAGTGGTGCCACTATCAGCAGTGAAGGTATTAAAGACGCAGTGCGTAATGCACTGCAGCAATAGCGGGGGGTGAAGAGTCAATGAGTTTCATGAAAGAACTGACTAAAGGTATATTCAGGGAAAACCCGACCTTCCGGTTAGTGTTGGGGATGTGTCCGACCCTGGCGGTAACCACACTGGCTGTTAACGGTTTAGGTATGGGCCTGTCGACTGCTGCGGTCCTGGCAGCTTCCAACGTGGTAATTTCTCTGCTGCGTAATCTTATTCCCGACAAAATACGCATACCGGCCTATATTATTATCATTGCCACCTTTGTGACGATGACGGATATGCTTTTAAATGCTTTTCAACCGGAACTACACTCCCAACTGGGTATCTTTATTCCCCTGATTGTAGTGAACTGTATTATTTTAGGGCGTGCCGAAGCCTTTGCTTCCAAGCATGGAGTTTTTGACTCCATAGCGGACGGTCTGGGTATGGGGTTAGGCTTCACGCTGTCGCTGACTGTACTGGGTTCCATCCGTGAACTGATTGGTAACGGTACACTTTTTGGCGTTAATGTTTTAGGCGCATCCTATGAGCCTTTTCAAGTCTTAACTTCCCCGCCGGGAGCATTTTTTGCTCTGGGCTTGCTAATGGCTCTAATGAATTTTCTGTCAAGGAAATATAGATTGGAATAAGAGGAGGGTGTAGATAATGACGAGTTTACTGACAATTTTCTTTGGCGCGATCTTTATTAACAACTTTGTGCTGACAAGATTTCTCGGGATCTGCCCCTTCCTCGGTGTTTCCAAGAAAGTAGAAACATCTCTGGGTATGGGGATGGCCGTAACCTTTGTGATGGGCATGGCCTCACTGGTTACCTGGCTTTTAAACGAATATATATTGATAAATTACGGTCTTGAGTATCTGCAGACCATAGTATTTATTCTTGTCATTGCAGCCTTGGTTCAATTTGTGGAAATGTTTATTCGGAAATCGAGCCCTGTTCTTTACCAGGCACTAGGTATTTTTCTGCCGCTCATTACAACCAACTGTGCAGTATTGGGCGTAGCTTTGTTAAACATTCAGTTAGAGTATAACTTATTAGAATCTGTTGTTTTTGGTGTTGCAGCAGCTCTTGGTTTCACATTAGCACTAGTAATTATGGCCGGCATCCGGGAACGTTTAGAGATGACTTTTATCCCCAAAGCTTTTCGCGGCGTACCCATCGCGCTGATTACAGCCGGTATTCTTTCCCTGGCTTTTATGGGCTTTCAAGGGATTATGTAGGAGGCAATGC
>JAAZIQ010000094.1 GCA_012800795.1 Bacillota bacterium | reverse complement strand
GGCAGCAATAAACTGAAATTAGGGGAAGCCATTTACAGTACCAAAATCAGATTAGATGAAGATGCGCGGATTGCTTTACTTCCCCGCTACTGAAATCAATTCGCCAATATACCGCAAGCTTGTTTTATAATCAATTTTATCCGGTTCCATCTGCAGAGCTTTAGCATACCAGTGCCAGGCTAAACCCAGCTCATCTAATTTATAACAAACATAACCAAGGGCCGCGGCACAAGCGGCTTTCTGTGGATCTAAGCGCCAAGCCTGTTCTAAATACGGTAGTGCCTGCACAACTTGTCCGGCATGGCAGTGAGCTATGCCTAAATTGAGAAAAAGCGGGGCGTAATCATCTGTGCCGCGTACTGCCTGTTCATAGGCCCAGATGGCCGCCTCATACTCACCAATTTTTAGCCAGCAATTACCAAGATTAAAAAAAGCAGGCCAGCATTCGGGGTCACAGACCACGGCCGACAGCAAATAAAATGATGCTTCCCGGTACTCTCCGCGCCGCATCCTCAGCGCCCCTGCCTGATTATAATTGATAGCTGCTTCTTTTCTAGCTTGTCTGGAATCGTACATAAAGAGACCTCCGGCAAAATTTTCCTTACAGGAAAGTATAGTCTACCGGAGGCCTCTTTATGCATAAATGACAATTTTTTTATCTGCGCATATTATTAGCTATATCCATCATCTCATCAAAGGTTCGCAATGAGCGGGACATTAGCGCAAAATTTCTCTGACTGGTAAGTAAAGAAGTCATCTCTGCCGACAGTTCAACATTGGCATTTTCCAAATAACCCTGCCTGATAACCGTTCTCTCCTGTGGAGGAGCAATGCGCGCAGGCCCACTGGCGGGACTTGACGCAAAAAGGTTTTGTCCTAGATTAAGCAGTCCGGCAGGATTATCAAAATAAGCAAGTTCCAGCCTGCCTAAGTCTACAATCTCACCGCCGGCAGTAATGGCGGTTACATAGCCGTCTGCAGTTATTTTTAAACTATGTTCTTCCGCCGGCAATTGCTGTAGCGGCAGCTGATAGCCTTGTGCCGTAACCAAAAAGCCTTCACTATCTTTTCTAAAATCGCCTGCCCGTGTATAGGCTTCACTACCATCCGGTAAAATCACACGAAAATAACCCGGCCCACTTATGGCCAAATCAAGTTCCCTGCCTGTTTCCAAATAATTTCCGTCACTTAAATCAGGGCGGATCGCCAGCATGGCCACTCCCGTTCCCGAGCTTACCGGTTTTTGATTTTCTGCTGTCGGCACTACTGCTCTGCCTCTGCCGGCAATTTCCTGATAAATTAAATCCCTAAACAATAATTCCTTTTTTTTAAAACCCGTCGTATTAAGGTTGGCGATATTATGGGCCGTCACATCCAGCTTCTGCTGCTGCGCCAAAAGCGCCGAAGTTGCATTACTTATAGCTCTCAGCAATTTTTAACCCTCCTTGTTATAGGGTGCCAATTTCATTAACCGCCTTGCCCGTCAGCTGATCCTGTGCTTGTAAAACCCGTTGATTCGATTCATACAGACGCAAAGCTGTTATCATTCTGCTCATTTCCTCTGCCACCTGCATATTGGACCCTTCTAAAAAGCCTTGCCGCACTGCACCGGTAAAAGCCAATTCTTCCTGCTCCGCTGCCCATAAAGAGGCACCTTCTTTACGTAAAGCCTGCAAATCGGCAAAATCAGCCAGACGCAGCTGGGCAAAGAATTGTCCATCAATTAAAATTTGTCCACCTTCCAAAACCTTCAGATCACCTGCCGGTAACTGCAGCGGCCCCTGCATTCCCAGCACGCGATGTCCTTGCTCCGTTACCAGAAAGCGCTCGGCATCTAAAGTAAAGGCCCCGCTGCGGGTATAGCGTACTCCTTGCGGCGTTTGCACGGCAAAAAAACCACGGCCGGTGATGGCTAAATCCAAAGCACGCCCCGTTTCTATGTTTACACCTTCTGTAAAATTGGTATAAATACTGTCAGTTAAAGTTTGCAGTGCCATTGTGCCTATTATCTTCGGTCTCCGCTGAGAAGAAATACGGACAACTTCAGATTCTGCCGCCGCCCGCTGCAGCGCCAGGTCAAATTTAAAGCCGGTTGTCTCACTATTTGACAAATTATTAGCTATGGTTTCCTGCTGGGAAAGATGCACCATCATGCCGCTGGCTGCCGTATAAAGGCCACGAATCATTGTCTTATCCTCCTTTACTCCCTAACTTTACCTGCTCAATTTCCTCCGCCTACCCACTTGGCCCGCTACTCGCCGTGAAGCAGCATCACCAATGCGGCCAGTACTAAACCAAAACCAACACCCAGTATAAAATGCCAGTTTAATTTTTTACCCTGCGTAAACCAAGAATTAATTCCACTTCACCCCTTCCGAGTCCCAGCTCTGCTGCCACTTCAGCAGTCGAGAAACCCTGATCTATCAATTTATAGACTTGCTCTTTCCGCCCATCATTGGCAGGACCCATAGAAGTCGGTGCAGCGGAATTCGTAAATTGCCGCAGTAAATCTTCCACTTGCTGCAACTGCAGAGCGCTGCTCTCCCGCTGCTTTTCCAGCTGCACCAACAAGTACTGTAGCATTTCATTTTTTTCCTGCAGTTCCCGCAGATTATTTTCCATTAATTCCTGCAAAGCCAGCAGTGCTGTCAGGTCTCTATCAAAAGGTTCCGACTTTCCATACAGCCTTTCCGCAAAGAAATCTTGAGGGAAATTTTTTAAATGGGCTGCTGCCAAAAAAGCAAGGCCCAAACCCAATAGTAACAATAAATAAGGCATCTGAATCTCCTCAAACTGATTTAATCATTTAATAATGACCGCAGACGACTAATTATTTGTGCATGCAGCTGACAAACCCTCGATTCCGTTACTCCTAAAACTAAACCAATTTCCTTTAATGTTAACCCTTCCTGGTAATAGAGGGCTAAAAGCTGCTGATAACGTTCCGGGAGCTTTTCGATGGCTGCAACCAAACGTTCCTCCTCCTCAGCGGCCAGCAATTTCTCCAGCGCACCGTCTGCAGTACTGTCTGCCGGAAGGGCAAACAGGATTTCTTCTAAAGAAACTAAAGAACTACAGTTAATATCTTTTAAAATTTTTTGCAACTTTGACACCGAAATACCCAGTGCTTCTGCCAATTCTTCTTCTTCCGGTTCCCGCCCTAAAGAGACAGTTAATTTCTGCACAGCCTGCTCCAGTTCGCGCATCTGTTTAAAAAGTGAGCGCGGCAGCCAAGACAAACTGCGCAATTCATCCAGCATTGCCCCCTTGATGCGCGGAGCGGCAAAAGTTTCAAATTTCACTCCCCGCTGAGGATCATAACGCTGCCAGGCTTCCAATAATCCCAAAACTCCTGCCTGAACTAAATCCTCTTCCGCTATATGCGCCGGCAATCCCAATGCTAAACGGGATGCATAATAGCGCACCAACGGCAGATAGTCCAAAACAGCTTTCTCGCTATCGCCAATATTTTTATTTTTTTGATAGATACTGCCGGCATGAGCCTTAATCATTTTTTCTCTCCCCGCAACAGCGGCATACGCTGACGCAGCCGCAAGAAAATATAATTAATAATTCTTTCCTGCTCAAGATGACTAATCTCAATAAACTTTACCCCGGCAGTTACCTGTTCTTCACTTGTTTTACTCCAGCGTACCAGGCTGCGCAGTTTATAGTCCTGTTTTGCTTGTGCAGTCGCTAAAGTAAAACTAATCACCAATAAATCATCCCGCTGCAAAGGCTGTGTAGTAGTAAAACGCAAACCACTGCCGGAAAGATCCTTGATTTTCCCCTCAAACTCCT
>JAAZIQ010000093.1 GCA_012800795.1 Bacillota bacterium | reverse complement strand
CCAACTACTAATTGACCATCCTTCTTTTTAATTAGGTCGAACTTAAGATGTCCTACCGTCACCTCCTTCTTGTTACGCGTGTAAGCCGTTTCCTGTAAAAATCGCCCCAGTTCTAAATTAGTATGATCTTGTTCCGGCACTATGTGGCGAGCAATTAACCAAACCTGACGGTAGCAGATGTGATAATACCACATAAGTGTACCGGTCACATTGACATCAGCACTTTCCATCATATGCTCCTCTTAACCGATAAAAGTAAATTCTTTAACTGCAAATTTAGAGAATTGATGAAAACTCCTCATCGTCAATTTCCGGTGGAATAAAACCTAACACCGGACTGTACAATCCACCTTCTTTTCTGATTGCTTCTTTGCGCAAAAGCCACGCTCGCCCTTCAAAGATAGGGCGGAATATTGGCTCATCATCCTCGGTGAATAAATTTGCGCAAAATGATCTGCAAGCACTTATCATGTTTTTTGGTATTTCAATGGCATATTGCATAACTTTTTGGATAAGCCTCTTTTGTTCATCCCGGTCTTTCAAAGTCCACTCGGCTTCTTCCAGTTTTTTTAACATGGGCCATAGGCTTGCATTTTCCTCTATAAAGACGGTTACATTGTTGGTCACCTCATCTTCTTCTGCATAAAGTTTTGCATATTCTCCCCACTGTCCCTGTGATAACCGTTCAAAAAGAGGAATTTCAGCCAAACCTTCAAGTATTTTTTTATAATATTTGTCGACAATACCGCCTACATCTTGTTCTGAAAAACTAGGTTTATTGATTAATACTTCCTTTGTTTTGTCAATTAATATTTCATCATAAATATTGCGCCAAGTAGAATGTCCTCTGTTATTTACAATTTCAGCGATCACAACTTTTCCTAAAAAATCTTTTTTGGAATGTCTATTACATCTGCCTGCAACTTGAATTATGCTGTCTAAAGGACCTAAATCTCTAAATACCCAACCAAAATCTAAATCTACGCCGGCTTCGACTACTTGTGTAGCTGCTAAATAATGCCGTATACCTTTTTTCTCCAGCCACTTTAAGTACCGTAAAATAATGCGCCTTCTATAAGGAGTTACCCACCCACTTAATAACAAAATAGGAGCTTGGAGGTTGAGGCTCTCCAAAACTCTATATGCTTGGACGGCAGCTTTTTTTCTGTTCACAACTACTAAACCGGAGTATTTTTCTATGGCCAAATGGGCTTTTAAAAGGCCGGCAAGTTCTTCAATTTTAACTTTTTTAATTGTCTCTTCATTTTCGGCCATTACCACTTCATATTGATGCCTATTATAAGGGAATAAAATATTCGGTGGCGCTAATTCCTTTTCGCTGACAATTTGTGGTTGCGTTGCAGTCATGAGTAAGAAAAATGTATTGCATTTTTGGCTTAAATAAGCAAGAAGCTGGCCAAGCCCATGCCAGTAACGCGGGGAAATTGTTTGTGGCTCATCCAAAATAACGACAGCGTTAGATAAACGGTGGAAATTCATGGACCGGTTGGCTCTGGGGTTAAAAATAGATTCCCAAAAATGTACCATTGTTGTTAAAACCACGGGCTCTCGTCAATACCTAAACATTGTGGACATTTTATTCCAGGCTGCAGCTTCTTTTGAGTAATTAGTAGCTTCTTCGTCTTGCTGTTTGCCATAGGCAAGACTGTGATCTTCCTGCACGTTCGCGAAACCAAAAACTTCTTTAGCTACCGATGCAGTTTGTTCAACAATACTGATAAAAGGTAAGCAATAAATGATGGAATTTACTGCAAAACGCTTTGCCCATTCATGCGCGATGGCCAAACCGGTCAAAGTTTTTCCGGCACCGGTGGGAAGGGTTAAAGTATAAACACCGGCTTTTTCAATTTCCTTGGCCTTCTCTAGGCAGATCTCTTTTATGGTCTGGCGCCAAGTATCAATGGTTTCTGAACGACTGGGCAGTTTGGGTTGGGAAAAAGCGGGAACTTCTTTGTTAGGTAAACTGGTAATGCCAATGGCTTCCATCCTGTCAGCTGCTATTAAAAGTGAATATAAAAGCCTTGTGCAAAACCAATGATCAATCCCTATTTCATATTTTAAAGTGAAATATAAGTATAGCTGTAAATCAACAAAGCTGTCGTCACTCAGCATAAATGGCCAATCAGGCAGCAGATCTTTCATTACCTTGTTACCTTCATGATCATTTGCCCAATCTGTTATAAAGTCATCCAAATTTCTAAGGCCAGTATGGTGGCGGCAGACTATTTCTGCCGCCAAAATATCTTCGGTAATACTATAGGTAAACCAAGCGAATGGTTTAGCATGGTTAATGCCGGCACCAATGCCGTCCAGAAGTTTTTGAAATTTTTCGTGAACTTTACCTAAGTCATGTGTCAAAGCTATTGCTGCCAATAAATTTTGATCAACATCTAAATTTTGATTTTGAGCTAATGCCTGTGCAAATTCTGCAACGCTGCGCAAATGATCAATCAGGAGTTTTTCTGGATGACTTTTCTTGTCACCAAGCAGGGAACCAAGCAATGTATTCATCTTTGTAAGCCGTGACATCTAACCCCTCCCAAGATGTCAGGTGGATTTTTTCCTTGGCGGAAGAAGTATATATGGTATTTATTGTTTTGATTAAACTTCTTTCGCTACTTAAACTAAAGGGCAAAGTATCTCTAAATATTCCTTTTGAAGCAAAAATATCAATTTTTACTGTTTGATTATCTAACAATGGCAGAACACTTGCCAAGGAGATCTCGTTTTCTTCCACAGCTTGAAGTGGAAACTGCCCTAAATATTCTATCTCTGCAATGGCATATGCTGTACCAAGGAAAGGAGTATAAATAAAAGTACCGTTCTCCAAATGCTGCCGCAATTTCTCTTCCACCCCACCATGCACATAAATCCTATATTTTGGTTGCCTAACAAATTGGTGCTTCACTCTAATATGGGGACTTTTTTGTGGCTCCTTTAAATTCCAAAAATTAATTGAAGTTAAAAACCACGAAATCGGGTTGATGACAGATAACGCTATTTTAGTGCCTTTCATTTCGTCCCAATACTTTGCATAAAAAGCCTTTTCGTCACTACCGTTAGGCAAACCGATAATTGCACCAAGCAAACCGGCAATAGCGGTAGGCGGTGGTATAGGAAATGAAACCGATGAAGTAGTGGTATATGGGCGGCGAAACATGGCTATTGGCGCGCTCACATTAAATGCAACAGCCATTAAAGTCACCTCTTTTGTACCGCCAATTTCTCATTAAAAGCAGCTTTTAGTTCATCTAAACCCTTAACTGCTAATTCACTATCTAACCAAACGTTTATTGCTTCAATATGACCTTTCAGACTTATTAGCTTTTCACTGACCTCATTTATATCAACCAGAAAATCTTTCGGACTTCTAATGGCCAGCTCTTCATCTGCGCTAAGTGTCTGTCCGTCAGAAGACAATAGGTTGACTTTTTCATCCATAGATCCTGCTGCTCCGGAGAAACCTTCTTGGTAAATCACTTCAACTAACAGCCTGGGTACGTGTCCTATTTTACTGCGTGTAATAAGATTAACGGTACCATTCCACAAGCCTCCAGCAATTTTATCGACATCTTCGTCAGTTGCACCTGTCTCCACAGAAGCGTGCTGGTTGGCAATAGCATAAACGCCCAGCAGGACAAAAGGTACAATATATTCATTGCGGAAAGACCTTTGCTCACTTTGATCCCTGGTGGCAAAGGCTGCCGTTCCCTGGATCAATTCTGCTTTTGCCTGATGCAATGAGCGACCCCACTTAAATTGAACAGGACCTGTCCAAGAAAAAGCTTCATTACCGTGCGCAAATGTCACACCAAACAGTCTTGTGTCTATACATTGCTGTAGTGCTTCTTTGCCGGTCTTAACTTTTAAAGCGCTTTTTAGCTCTTCAATTCTGGTTTTTAAAGTTTTCGCGGCACCGTCAACAAAAATATTAAGTCCTTCTCGTAACCATTGATCCCGCATAGTCCGCTTGATACGCACATCCGATACCATGATCCTACCGGTCTCAGCATCAAAACGAGGATGATTTGCATTTAGGGGATCCCCATTTGGATTTGCATCCTTGACGCTATACAGAAAAAGGTATTCGCGCCTTTTAGTAAAAGCCATAAGTTGACCGCTCCTTTCTTATTCTTGTTTATCAATTTCCGCTTTGCCAAAGATACGCCAAAAATACTCAGAGGCATTCAAAAAGGCAACTGAAAATACAAAGTTCCCATCTACCCCCATTTCTGCAGTTCCTTTTAACAGCAAATCTCCTGCTTTCCCAGACAGTTTTTCAACCAAACCTTTATAAGGGATATCATATGCCCTGATTAATTCAGGCACCCGACTTAAATGTCTTAATAAATCACGCCTTTGCATTTTACCAAACATTAATTGCTTAAATATGGGAGCTGAATCTATATCTTCCGCTTTATCTACCTGGTATCTTGCCAACATGCCTAAAATAATCCCGCTTAAAAATACTCCCTGTCCGCTGATAGTTTTTAAATATGGGTCGGAAAAATCATTTAGCCAATCAAGTTTCAAACTTTCTCCCTCCCGTTAACCCGATATAGAAAATCTAACACCTCTGCCATTCCTTTTATCTTTCTGCGTCCTGGCATTTGTTCTTTTCCTTTAGGTTTAATCCAATCAGGGTCAGTGACCATACCGGCTAGACGTGATACAATTAATCTTTTTATTTCTGCAACTCCTATTAGTTCAGAATTAAGCAGTTCGCTAATTACGGCAATTATTTTGTCCTTCATGACTAATCTGTCTTGTTCACGCTTTCCGGCAAGAGATAATAAAACTGCTACAATTTGTGAGATTGCCGTATGCAAATGTCCTTTTTTGCTATTGCTGTCAATTTCATAACCAAAGGCAATGCAAGTTTCTTGCCAAAGTTCCTCCAGTTGACGGAGACGGGTTGGCGGAACATCTTCTATTAATGAATGAACTATTAACTGTGCTTGGTTTATTTCTGCAAATAAAAAATGATAAACTAGACCTTCATTAACCCTAGCCAGAATATTGAACAAGTTTTGTTCATTTCGGATCCCCTTTTCGAGAAAATCTTGTGTAAAATCAGAGGCCGTACGGTAGTATTGCTTTCTGTCTGAAATTATTTCCGGAATGACATAGAGGCTAGTATTAGGGATAGCATTGAAATTAACAAATTTATTTTCCATTTCTTCTTTACCTGCGGACAAAACTCCATAACAAGT
>JAAZIQ010000092.1 GCA_012800795.1 Bacillota bacterium | reverse complement strand
GTTTACTGAGGTCGAAAACCTGCTTGATCTAGACCACCGGGGCCATACCACCTGGCGTTTTAGCCTTAATACGGAACGGATTATTAAACAATATGAAATTGGCACGCCTCGTTTAGCTGACCGTCTGCAGGCGGCCAAACGGGTAGCTGCGGCAGGTTATCCCCTGGGTTTTTTGATTGCCCCGATTTTTCTTTATCCGGAATGGCAGGTAGAATACGCTGACCTCTTGCACCAGATTGCCCACTCCCTCCCGGGAGTTGCTCCTACCTTTGAACTGATTACCCACCGTTTCACCCCCCGCGCCAAAAAACAGATCTTAGAACTCTGGCCGGCTACAACTCTGCCGCTGGATGAAGAACAGCGTCAATTCAAGTTCGGTCAATTCGGTTACGGCAAGTATATTTATCCTAAAGAAAAAATGCCGGATGTAAGGTCCTTTTTTGAAGACAAAATCCAGGCACTATTTGGGGCAAATTTAGTCAGTTATTTTGTGTAAAATTTTATAATTTTTTATCATCTGCCCCCTATTTCTTGGCCAATTTAACTACTTGAGTGCCGGCGATGATATCGTGCAGGGCTCGCTTATTTTTATTTAGAGCTGGTAAATACGTTAATGATTAGGATTTGTGAACTATATAATGATGAGTTTGCAGATGAAACCTTGCAGACTCAAAAGCACTATTCTCATTATCGCATGCTCTATTACTTTCACCACTAGCATTAACGCAGGTACAGCAGGTCCAACCCCCATACCAACACTGATTACTTTTTCGTTCTGCCGTTAACAGATATATAATTCCATCTTTTTCAAAATACTGAGAACCCAAATCTTTATTCCTCCTTTAAGGTAAGTGTTAGTTTTAGAATTGTTATTGATACCCCTAAGTAAGACATCAAGGACGTAGTCCAGCTTCTTGTTCGCCCTGCAAATTGAGGCTAAGCCACAGGTACTATCAAAGTTACAACTGGCTGCAGAATCAGAATTAAGCAGTGAGGTCTATGGGTATCTGTTTGCCGGGATTTCGTGCCTGGGAACCAGAGAATGTTTATCAACAGGAACTTTTTTTGCTTCGACAACAAACAGTTTTCGCAGCGAAATGCTTTCGTCAAATTTCGGCGAGGGTCAGGTACTTCTGAAAAAAAAGAGGACCCCCAGAGGATCTCTCCAAAGGCCTTTGTCGACCGAGTATTAATCACCTATTTGGAAAGGATCAAACTTCTCATAGGATATTAAAGCAATTTTCGCATCAAAATAATACGACAACAGGTCTGAAATTAGTTGCCATGAAGATGCTTCGTTATCTGGTCGAGAAATCTTTCCGGACAAAATCTCATTCTCTCTTAGAACGATCTCGATGTGATCCAAAATTCTTACACAAATCTCATCCCTGCTGTCCATTTTCGGCTGAAATTGGACAATTATGCTTAATAGACTTTCCCACCCAGCTATTAAATGTACTTCCTTTTGTTCAGAACACCAATATCCCTTTAAAGGCTTTATTTGAAAAACAATACTATGTTTGTCCGACCCAACATTTCGCGGAAGTTCCTGAATCGGGATAAATACACTATGGGAAACGATTAATCGCTTCTGATGAAGTAAAACATATTCACTATATTCATTGAAGGCCGGTGCACAGTAAAAAACAAGGGGCTCCTTTTGGCTAAGATCTTTTAACAAATTGTGTTGCGGGGACCTGTTTGCTGGGTATACAGAAAAACGAAAATAAGGTGAATCAAACAGTTTCCACTGTTCCGCTTGAGAACGTATCATGTAATCGGCAATCTTGTATTGAAGAAAGATAGGTGCCGCTAACGTAGGAATTTTAACATCAAATCCTTTACTAGCCTCCTCAACCAACGATGGGAAGTAAGGTACACTTGATGGGTCGAAAAAATACACGCGTTCTTCGTAAGCGTAAAATAATCCCCACCTTGTAGAATAAGGCGGGGATTCAAAATAAGCTTATTTACCGACACGGCATGCAGGAGGCAAGGAATCAGACCACGGGAGCAGCTCATCCAAGGCATTCCTGTC
>JAAZIQ010000091.1 GCA_012800795.1 Bacillota bacterium | reverse complement strand
CTCGGCTGTCACTTCATCTATGGCCTGCACCAGCTCCGTTAAACCTTGGCCTGAATAGGCAGAAACCCGAAAAAAAGGAACATCATGTAAAAAAGTACCGTGTAAAGCCTCCCGCACTTCTTCTTCAACCAGATCTAACCACTCTTCATCTTCAGCCAAATCAATTTTTGTCAGCACCACCAAGCCGCGCTTAATTTGCAGCAGGTCCATTATTTCCACATGCTCACGGGTTTGCGGCATCACCCCTTCGGTAACATCAACCACCAAAAGAACTAAATCAATACCCCCGATACCGGCCAGCATATTATGAATAAACCGCTCATGTCCGGGAACATCAACCACACCTGCTAAACGACCGCTTGGCAATTTAAAGGGCGCAAAACCAAGTTCTATAGAAATACCGCGTTTTTTTTCCTCTGCCAAACGGTCCGTTTCCTGACCCGTAAGAGCTTTAATCAGGGCAGTTTTACCATGATCAACATGACCTGCCGTCCCGATTATTACGTGAGACACTGAACCACCTCTTCCTCTTCTGCCTCATCAATGGTGCGGGGATCTAGCAATAGCCAGTCATCCTTGATCCGGCCTACTAAAGCAGGAGTAGCTGTCCGCAATTTTTCTGCCCACTCCGTCAGCGCCAGCCGCTGATGCCTAACAGCTACCACATAGGTGGGTAATTTCGCTGTTGGCATGGCACCGCCCCCTACATAGGAAAAATCTTCCCGCACTTCTACTGTTAAAATACCCGCTGCCCGCCTTTCGATAGCTTGAGCCAAGGAAAATGCCCGTTTTTTTAGAACTGCTGTTGACATTGATAACATTGCCAGCACCGGAACTTCCCCTAAAGGATTACTTGTTAAATAAATGCGCAGTGTGGCTTCCAAAGCAGCCAGTGTTATTTTGTCAGGACGCAGAGCACGCAAAAGTTGATTTCTTTTAATTGCTTCCACATATTTTCTTTTACCGAGAATAATTCCTGCCTGCGGTCCACCAAGGAGTTTATCTCCGCTCATAGTTAAAATATCTACCCCGGCAGCAATGCATTCCTGTACCAGAGGCTCCTTTGGCAAACCAAAGGGTGTTAGGTCAACCAAAAGCCCGCTACCGATATCTTTCATGACAGGCAGGCCCCTTTCCTGCCCCAGCTTAATCAATTCAGGCAAAGATACTGAGGCCGTAAAACCTATAATTTTATAATTACTGGTATGAACTTTTAATAAAAGTGCCGTCTCTTCATCTATGGCATTTTGATAGTCGGCAAAATGTGTTTTATTGCTTGTCCCCACTTCAACCAATTGCACACCGCCGGCTTTCATTACTTCGGGTATACGAAAACTGCCGCCAATCTCCACCAGTTCGCCTCGGGACACAATGGCTTTCCTGCCACAGGCTAAAGTATTTAAGGCCACCAAAACGGCTGCTGCGTTATTGTTCACCACACAAGCCGCTTCCGCCCCTGTCAGTTCACACAGTAATTTTTCTAGATGCTCATGGCGGGAACCCCTTACTCCTTCCTGTAATTTCATTTCCAAATTACAATAACCGGCTGCTTCCTGCATAGCCTTTTGCGCAGCCGCAGCCAAAGGAGCACGTCCTAAATTAGTATGCAACACTGTTCCTGTAGCATTAATTACCCGCCGCAATGAAGGTTGCCGTAAAGAATCAAGCCAAACTTTCATTTGTCCTGCCACAGCGTCAATTGTTAACCGTAACTGTTCTAGTTCTTTTTCTGTTTTTGCCTGCAAAATTTTTTGCCTTAATTGTGCCACAGCGGTTTGTGCTGCTTGAACCAGCAAAGCATGGGGATATTCTAAAGCGGTAGATTGCTGCTGATAAAATGTCACTGCCGCATCAACCGCCGGTAAAGCAGATAAATATTTTATTTGCCATTTCTCTGCCATCAGCTTCACCTACTGCCATAATTTTCTTTCCTATCTCAACTATTATATAGCTTCGCCAAAAGTAAAGCAACAAAGACAAATTTGCTGCCTGAGCGGTAATATATCTTACTGCAGACTTTTTTTAAAATACAAGCGAAAACAACTGCCATGCTGTGGTTTGCTATCCAGCTCTACGCGCCCACCCATAGCCTCCATTAATTCTTTGACAATAGCCAACCCAATTCCAGAGCCACCTGTAGCACGCGTACGTGAAGGATCCACACGATAAAAACGCTCAAAAATATAGGGCAGATGTTCCTCATCAATACCTATGCCGGTATCGGCAATAGCAACATATACTTCTTCTTTGTCTTGGGAAAATGTAATTAGAACTTCCCCTTTCTGCGGTGTATACTTATAAGCATTAATTAAGAGGTTACCGATTACTCGCTCTAATAATGTCTCATCTGCCAAAGCATAAAAATCAGTGGTCGGCTTTTCTATCTGCAGCCTTATCTCTTTTTGTTGCAATAATGGGCGCATTCGCTCCGCCTCCTGCGTTACCAGCTCTACCAAAGGCAACTGCTTTAACTTCACAGCTTTCCGTTCATAACCGTTAGCCGTCAACTCTTGCAAATCATTAACCAGTTTGCCGAGTCTAGCAGCTTCCTCTAATACGGCGTCAATATTTTCACGCTCCGGCAGTAAAATGCCATCACGGAATGCTTCCAGATAACTTTGAATTGTAGTTAAAGGAGTACGCAATTCATGTGAGATATTATCTGTCAGCTTGCGTCGCAATTCGCTCTGCTCTGCTAAACTGCCGGCCATTTGATTCATTGTTTTTCCCAGTACAGCCAGTTCATCATCTCCTAAAATTTCTACCCTATGCCCAAATTTACCCTGTCCCCATTTTTCTGCTGCTACAGTTAGCACTTTTAAGCGGCTTGTAAGACGGCGTACCAGCAAACCGGCAATCAAAATGGCAGCCATAATAGCTATTAAACCTGCAATTATGGCACTCTGCCGGACAGCACGGCTGAATACTAAAGCTTCAGTACTATAAAGCCCTTGCTGACCTAGGTGAGTAATTAGTGCCTTGCCAACTTCTTTTCCCTGTATAGATAAAGGATAGGTATAAGTCAGGCCGCGTTCCTTTTGAACCCTAGCCCAATGTCGTCCATGCATGCCTCGCATCATTCCGCTCAGGGAATCAGCTACCAGCCTTCCGGCTTGATCATAAACTTCTATCTGTGTTCCTGTCGTGGAGCCAAGATGCATCACAGTCAGCCGCACAGCTTGCCATGATGTGCTTTGCCTGTATAATTCAACCAATGTATTAACAATTAACTGGTTTTGCTCTTCCTGAACACTCTCCAAATAACGCTGAAAGTTTCGCGTTAAACCAAGATGTGCCAGAAAAGCGGCAAAAATAATTCCTCCCACCGCCAACATTATTAAAGCCAAGGCAAAACGCTGTGAAAGACTTTTCTTCATTTTTGTCGATCCTCAAATTTATATCCCACACCATAAACAGTGTGAATAAAACTGGGCTCTTCCGGTACAAACTCCAATTTTTGGCGCAAATTTTTTATATGGCTGTCTATAGTACGATCATATCCAGTAGCAAATACCCCTTGAGCAACTTCCAGTAACTCTCTCCTGGTAAAAACGCGTCCGGGATTTTTAGCCATCGCTGTCAACAATTTATACTCCGTAGCTGTCAGCTTAAGCGGTTTGCCACGAAAGGTAACTTGATGGCGTAATGTATCAATTACCAAGTCCCCATTTGCGTATTCCAACACATCTGCCATCACCGCAGAAGAAGGTCGCGCACGCCGCAGCACTGCTAAGACGCGCGCCACCAGTTCTGCCGGACTGAAAGGTTTTACCATATAGTCATCAGCCCCCAACCCCAGCCCTAAAATACGTTCCTCTTCTGTATCTTTTGCCGTTAGCATGATTATGGGGATATTATTACCGGCCCGCCGCAACTTTTTTACCACATCTTCACCGGATATTCGGGGCAACATTAAATCAAGTACCATTAAGGCAAATTCTTTACTTTGAGCCAAATTTAAAGCTTCTTCACCGTTAAAGGCTTCCGTCACAGCAAATCCTTCTTTTCGTAGATATGCAGCTATGACACGTGTAATTTTCGGTTCATCATCCACAACCAAAATTTTATCCACTTTTTTCACCTCATAAGCTCAGTCTTAAACAATTTACCTAATTCTAACAGAAGAAAGAAAGCCGGTGCAAGCCCGGCTACAAATATATTAATGTATGTTTACTATTTTACCGGTAATAGGGGCAGTTAGCACAACGCCAGCGCCGCACGGCACCATATTCTCCGCTCCTTAAACAACAGCCGAATTCATAATTGCCCTTCTGCATTAGCTGCTGCCGATATTCCCATTGTTTGGCCAGACGCTCTTTCATTGCTGCTGCGTCTTTGACAGTAATTAGCCCTGCTTCACTTTTGGCATCAATTATTTGCTGGCGGAGATTATGTTCCTGCAGATAAAGCTCATATAATTTATTGTGTTGCGAATCTGTTATTGCCAGAGCTGACGGTACAGCCAAGGTCAAGGTAAATATTACCAACACAACTAATAAAAATCTTTTTCTCATCTTCACACCTCCTTTAGCATCTGCTATTAGTTTACTTTGCACTTTTGTAAATCTGATGAAGAAAATGTGGAGATCTTATGAAGACACATCTCTAGAATCCGGATAATCCACCGCAGAAAATGGCATTTTAATAATGTAGAATTTTTAGGAGGGTGGGCAGCGTGAAAAAAAAATTTAAAAGAGCTCTTTTTGCAGGTGCTGGTACGGCAGCCAGTGTGATTTTAGCCAGAAAACTGGTGCGCAACATCTTTAATCGCAGCCATGATCATGCACTGAAAATATTAATGGAAGATCCATATGATGAAAATTTATGGGAACTTATTTCTGCAGGCACACGCATTGGTTGGCAAAATGTTGTGGAAACAAACCTTCGTTCAGCCACCGGTAAAGCCATTTCCCGCCCAATGGGATCACCCAAAAAATTTCCCAGTTTGGATGATTTGGTTTTTACTTTCGCTCAGCTCTATAACATGCCCACACCTTTGGAAGAGGCCATAGATACAAAGGTAACCATTGGTAAAAAAGCAAAAAAACCTTTTACTGTGGAAATACCAATCTTGATAGCTCCCATGGCCTATGGTGAAGCTCTAAGCAAAAAAGCAAAAATTGCATTAGCAAAAGGTGCAGCCATGGCCGGCACAGCCACCAATACAGGAGAAGGCCCGTTTCTGCCTGAAGAGCGCCAGGCTGCTAAATATCTTATTTATCAGTATAATCGTGGTGACTGGGGGAAAACACCTGAAATAATCAGGCAGTGTGATGCCGTAGAAATACAAATTGGACAAGGTGCATTAGGCGGGGTCGGCCATGTAATGTATGCTAAAGAGATAGATAAGGAACTGCGCAAAGCTTTTAACTTCCCCCCCGGGAAGGATGCGGTAGCTCATTCACGCCAACCTGAAGTAAAGGAACCTGAAGATTTTGCTTTGCTGGTAAAAAAACTAAAAGATATTGGCAGCGGAATTCCTGTAGGCGTAAAAATGGCGGCCGGCAAACATTTAGAAGCCGATCTACGCATACTTTGTGAAGCCGGAATTGATTTTATTTCCATGGAAGGAGCTGAAGCTGCCACTAAAGCATCGGTACCCATTTTACAAGATGATTTTGGAGTACCCATAGCCTTTGCCATAACCCGTGCTGCTAATTGGTTAAAGGAAAACGGCTACAAGGACCAAGTCACACTTATTGCCAGCGGTAAAATGCGTACCCCCGGGGATGTTTTAAAAGCCTGCGCCCTGGGTGCTGATGCCGTTTATATAGGAGCAGTTGCCCTGTTTGCTTTATCCCACACACAAGTACTTAAACCTTTACCTTTCGAGCCACCCACACAAATAGTCTGGCATGGCGCCAAATATGCCAGTAAATTTAAAATTGATGAGGGTGCAAAAAATCTGCATCGATTTTTGCTTGCCTGTAAAGATGAAATCGAAAAAGGCATTAAGGCTTTAGGCAAAACCTGCCTGTCTGAAGTAGGGCGAGAAGATTTAATGGCCCTTAATGAACTTATCGGCAAAGGTTGTGGTATCAAAATGGTTTATGAGGCATTTAAAGGATAATTGCTCGACTATCTTTTGCGTAAACAATGTGCTCCGGGTGAGCACTTTTTTATTTTGCTTTTTGCTTTGCCCAAGAACTTTTTGACCTTCATCATCATAAGATATCGTGAACATCATTAAAGGAGTAACTAAAATGGGCAATAATTTGGATGTTAACAATTTATTGGCAGCAATAAATAATGGTGACTTAAAGCAAAGTATTAATCGCCTGCAGCAAGCATTAAGTTTAACTGTCAAGGCCGGAACAAAAGTTCCTAAAATCGCCGGTTTAAAAGTTCCGTTTTTAGCCGGATTGTTAACCACATCCCTGAGAAACTTTAAGACGTATTCACCTCCTTGTTAGGGGGTACTGGGGATACACCGGCCTTTCTTCTTTCACGTAGCCGGTAGCTTTCTCCTTTGATGTTAACTGTAATGGAGTGATGGAGTAGTCGGTCTAAAATTGCTGCAGCCAGTACCGGGTCTCCAAGG
>JAAZIQ010000090.1 GCA_012800795.1 Bacillota bacterium | reverse complement strand
GGCCCTGTCCTGGGTGGGATAATAAACCAGAACCTGGGCTGGCAATTCATCTTTTTTGTCCTTGTTCCGATTGGTTTCGCAATTATAATATTAGCACTATTAAAACTAAAAGGAGAATGGGCTGGTGCCAGGGGAGAGAAGTATGACCTGGCCGGTGCAATTTTATATACCGTTGGTTTGAGCTCATTTATGTATGCTGTCTCTTCTATTTCAAATTCGCCAACCGCCAAATATATAATGCTAAGCGGGCTGGTAATCCTAATTATCTTTATTGCTTTTGAAACGAGAATAGCATCACCAATTATTAATCTAAACCTGTTCAGTAAAAATATAGGCTTTGCTTTCTCTAACCTGGCAGCCCTTATAAACTACAGTGCCACCGCAGCAGTAGGTTTCTTGCTTTCAGTATACCTGCAAGTTATAATGGGCTTTGATTCGCAAACCGCCGGCCTGATATTGCTTTCACAGCCAGTAATAATGTCCCTATTGTCGCCTTTCGCCGGTAACCTTTCCGACCATATTGAACCGCGCATCGTTGCTTCTGCAGGGATGGCTTTAACTACCCTGGGGCTGTTCTTGCTAATTTTTCTTTCCATGGATACCCCGGTTTGGTTTACTATTGCTACCCTGATGCTGCTGGGAATGGGTTTTGCCCTCTTTTCTTCCCCTAATAGCAATGCCGTAATGGCTTCAGTTGAAAAAAAGTTTTACGGTATTGCCTCTTCGACCCTCGGAACAATGAGGCTTACAGGGCAGGCTTTAAGTATGGCCATCGTTACCATGATAATAGCCCTCTTTGTTGGCAATGTAGAGTTAAGTCCAGCTTACGCTGATTCCATCATGAAAAGCATGAAAGTATCGTTCATTATATTTACCGCAATCTGTTTCGGTGGGGTTTTTGCCTCCCTGGCAAGGGGTAATATCAACAATCTGCCAGCCACAGATGAGGCCAAAAAGTAAAGTAGCTGCAAAACGAGATTAAAATATGTTGTTTTTAATAAAAAATAAGCATTACCGACAATGGTAAAGCTTATTCTTTTGCGTAGGCATGGTTTACAAAGCTGATTAGGACTGACTAACTGCCCAGGGCTTTTTTTACAAATACATATGGTGCAAAGCTGCTCTTCGAGTCAGAAATTGTGCTCCAAAAATAGGCAATTTATCTACCGCCTGCAAGGGAGGCTATAAACAACAAAGCCTAACGGATTTTATTTTATAATTAAATACTCCTGCCGGTGCCTTTACTGCCACTACGTCGTTAACTTTTTTTAATAATAAAGCTCTTCCCACCGGCGACAGATATGAGACTGCATCATCATTTTCAGTATCGTTATTAAAAGGGCTAACCAGGCGGTACTTATAAATTTCTTGATTGTCTAAGTTCTGCACTTCCACTTCACTACCAATAGTAACAAAGGGAAGATAATTGTTTTTTCCAGCTTCTTCCGACCTGTTTGCACTATTAATAAGCTGCTCAAGTTGTTTGATATAAGTGTCAAATAATTTCTTCAGCTCATCGCGCTTTTTTGAAGGCTCTGGAAAATATTCGTCAATTATACTATTTTTCTTTTCTTCAATGTCCACTAAATGCTTAACAAGACTATCAAAGCAAGTCCTGGACAGTTTAACCCTTGTAGTCACGCCTTATCCCTCCGTCAATTGAGACATTAAATGGTAAATATTAAATAAAGTACAAGGGCATTTCGCCTGCAACGGCGAAACGCCCGTGTGAAGATAGCTTACCACATTATACAATCATTGTCAACAATGTAGGAGATTTCCATTTTATATAAATATATATAGTTAAT
>JAAZIQ010000089.1 GCA_012800795.1 Bacillota bacterium | reverse complement strand
AATTCATGTCGGCGGAGGCTCATTGTCAACAACACCGTAACACCGTGGAATAAATGTGATTTCGAGTGGGCGTCCTTTCAGGATTGGTGAAATTATTTTTTCCCTACAGTGGGTTGACACTATCTTACCAACAATAGGCACTTGAAAAAGTATAAAAACAATAGTAGAATAATATATTGTCGGGGTAAAATCACAACCCGTTACAATTTATTTGTTAAACGTGGTACGGAGAGATGGCTGAGTTGGACGAAGGCGCTCGCCTGGAAAGCGAGTAGACGGGGCAAAACCTCGTCTCGAGGGTTCGAATCCCTCTCTCTCCGCCATTTATTTTTATAATTTTGGCCGTGCTAGACGGGGAGGTAGCGGTGCCCTGTACCTGCAACCCGCTAGAGCAGGGTTGAATTCCTGCCCTCGGCTTCCTTGCTTTAAGGACTGCCCCCGGCAAGTGGTGTTGATGGCTGGGTCCCGTGCGGCGTAAGCTTGTGAACCCCGTCAGGTCCGGAAGGAAGCAGCGGTAAGCAAATCCTTACGGGTGCCACGGGGAAGCCTGGCTTGAGCCAACTACCTGGGTAACGCTTAAGGGAAGAAGTCAAAGGCAGGTGCACGGCCATTATTATTTTGATAAATAAATCTAAAAAAAAATTCCTCCCACGGAGGAATTTTTTCTTATTGCCGGGATCTGGAAAAAGAGCTTTCGTTTAACTTTCTGCAGGCAGGATTTGCTTCATTAATGGGGAATTAGGCAATAGATTATAAAGTTAGGTGATACTATGACATATCAGGCACTTTACCGCCAGTGGCGGCCGCAAACATTTGCTGAACTTGTAGGGCAGAAACATGTGGCTCAAACTTTGCAAAACGCCTTGGAAATGGGGCGTGTAGCGCATGCTTATTTATTTTGCGGGCCGCGCGGTACCGGGAAAACAAGTGCGGCCAAAATTTTGGCCAAGGCAGTAAATTGCGAGGCCGGACCAGCACGTGAACCGTGTAATGAGTGCCCTGCGTGTCGGGAAATACAGGCAGGGCGCATGATGGACGTATTGGAGATTGACGCCGCTTCTAACCGTGGTATAAATGAAATTCGTGAATTGCGGGAAAAAGTGCGTTATGCGCCGGTTGAAGTACGCCGCAAAGTGTATATCATTGACGAAGTGCATATGTTAACGGCAGAGGCCTTTAATGCTTTGTTAAAAACACTGGAAGAACCTCCCGGGCATGTTTTGTTTATTCTGGCCACCACGGAACCGCATAAACTGCCGGCAACCATTATTTCTCGCTGTCAACGTTTAGATTTTCATCTCCTGTCTTTAACAGACATAGTAGACCGCTTACAAGAAGTAACGGCGGCTGTGGGGCGCCACTGCAGCCAAGAAGCGCTATATGCCCTGGCTGAAGAAGCAGCAGGAGGTTTGCGCGATGCACTATCCCTTTTGGAGCAGGTATTAGCTTATACATCTGCTGATATTACTGAGCAGGATGTAAGGGATGTTTTAGGTATGGTCAGCCGCGACGTCTATTTTCAACTAACTGCTGCAGTATTGGAAAACAATCTGGCTCAAGCACTAAATATACTGCATGAAGTGTCGACTACGGGCAAAGATTTTCATAATTTTACGCAGCAAGCCATTTCTTATTATCGCGATTTGATGGTCGCTTTGGCTTGTCAGAATGATACGGCGTTGCTGGACGTATCCGCAGAATGGGCCCAGCGGCTGTATGCACAGGCGAAAAAACTTGGCTTAAGTGAAATAGGACGTATCTTATCAATTTTACATGACTTGCTACAGGAAATACGCTGGGCTTCTAGGCCGCGCCTAATGTGGGAGCTGGCTGTGTTTCGTATTTTTGGCTATGATGGTACTGGGGTTCAGCAGGCACCTGTGGCTGCTACAGTGGAAAGACCTTTACCGCCTCAGACTGCTGCCGCCTTGCAGACAAAAATATCCCCGGTAAAGGAAGGTATTGGGCCGAATATGCATAATAGTAATCAGTATGATTTACAGCAGCTTTGGCCCCGTGTGCTGGCACAACTGAAAAAACGGCATATGCGTGCGTATGCATTTCTGAAAGCAGGAGAATTTGCTTCATTTGACGGCCAAGTGCTGAAAATTAGCTTTGCCTCAAAATGGCAATGTGATATGATGGAAGACGAATCAAACAAAAAACCTTTGCAGCAAGTTATCGGCCAATTAACAGGCTTAAACCCGCGCATTGAATGTATAGTGCAGTCCGAGAAAAAACAGCAGGCTGAAGAAGCAAAAAAACAAGAAAGCACTGCTGATTTAATTCAGCAGGCGGTAGAAATTTTTCAAGGAAAACTTATTGATTATGACAAATAATATTAAAGGGGGATTTTAATGTACGGCAATATGAATAATATGATGAAGCAAATACAAAAAATGCAGAAACAAATGGCAAAGATGCAGGAAGAATTGCAGCAGCGTACGCTGGAAGCAACCAGTGGCGGCGGCATGGTACGGGTTGAGGTGAACGGAAAAAAAGAACTGGTTAATTTAGAAATAGATCCTGCTGCCGTTGATCCGGATGATCTTGAAATGCTGCAGGATATGATTATTGCAGCGGTCAACGAAGGGTTGCGAAAAGTTGATGAGGCGCTAATGGCAGAAATGAAAAAAATTACCGGTGGGATTAACCTACCCCCCGGACTGTTGTAAAGGAGTAAAAGGTGGTTTATCCGGAATCAATTGCCGACTTAATTACAGCATTACAAAAATTGCCCGGTATTGGTCCCAAAACAGCACAGCGTCTAGCTTTATTTATTCTTACTTTGCCGCGTGAGGAAGTAATTAAAATAGCCCGTGCCATGGTGGATGCCAAAGAAAAAACACATTACTGTTGTGTTTGCGGCAACTATACAGACGGGGAAAAATGCAGCGTTTGTGCTGATCACCGGCGCGATGCTTCACTAATCTGCGTGGTGCAGGAGGCCCGCGATGTGTTGGCAATGGAACGTATGCGTGAATATAAGGGTCTTTACCATGTTTTAGGCGGCGCCATTTCGCCCATAGACGGTATTGGTCCTGAGCAATTACGGATACGTGAGCTGCTGGAGCGCCTACAGAACAGTAAAGTACAAGAAGTAATTTTGGCCACCAACCCTACTGTAGAAGGGGAAGCCACCGCTTTGTATGTGGCACGCCTAATTAAACCCTTGGGAATTACCGTAACGCGCATTGCCCATGGTCTGCCTGTGGGAGGCGACCTGGAATATGCGGACGAGGTGACGCTGGCTCGGGCGCTTGAAGGGCGGCGTCAGCTGTAATTGTACGCTAATATGTGTCTACATCAAATAAACTCCTTTCATTTTTCAAATGTTTGAGAAGGAGTAAATAAAGTACTTTTAGAAAACATGGTTTATTAGGGAGAAGAAAAGCCCTGTAGGCCATGTTTTTTGTTTAGAAGTT
>JAAZIQ010000088.1 GCA_012800795.1 Bacillota bacterium | reverse complement strand
GGCAGGCCGTTTCTAGCCTACCTATAAGGAATTGAAATTTGGCATCTTACGACGCCGAAATGGTGACACAAGGTGCTTCTAGCCTACCTATAAGGAATTGAAACTTATGGCGGATGTTGATATATCAACTTTGTCACTTATGTTTCTAGCCTACCTATAAGGAATTAAACCTAAATTAGACATTCCTTTTGACTAGATATGGAGGAACTCCATTAAAAAAGCTTCACCGCATTTTGGGTGAAGCTTTTTGGGTTTTTTTATAGAGCATCCAGGGCCATTGCCAAATCCTCTTTGTCGATGTCGAAAACTGAGCCGGTGGCCGGGGAGGGCATTGTTCTAAAGAATTCCGGCAATTTGTTGTCTTCTTCGGTAAAGCCGGCTGCTTTGTTAAAAGCCACTTCTAGTTTAAGGGTTTCTTTCCCGATTTCCATGATTTTATCCATATCCCAATCGCCGCCATACAAGCCTTTCATGATATTTGGGAGGATATCGGGCTGGGTGAAATCGCCCCAGCCGAACATGCATACGAAGTTGTCTTGGCAGGCGGAAGAGATTTGGGCTTTAATGGAAGCATCAACCTGACCTTCTTTTTGCAGAGGATCTAAACCAAACTGCATGGTGAGGCCGGCTGTATGGTCTGCCCCCATGGGGCTAGTGGCATAGGTAACGCCGACTCCTTTAATATTGCGTGAATCATAGCCGGACATGGCCTGCCCTTTTACTGCGGGGATTCTTTTTACCCCAAAGGCTGCACCTACTTTGGCTGCACCTTGCCCCAGCAGGCGGCCAAGCTCTGTGCCTTCCATCATTTCACGAATGAGGCTAAGAGCTGCTTCGCTGTCGCCCCAGGGAATTTTGCCGGCTTCCATGCAGATGCCGATGGTGACGCCCGTTTCAATGGTGTCGACACCAAGGTCATCACAGAGCCGGTCTATTTGAATAATGGTTTCCATATCATCGATATCACAATTTGCACCGCAAAGGGCGATTGTTTCATATTCCAGGCCGGAAGTTACAAAATTGCCTTCGCTATCATTTATGCGGCCGGAGCAGCGGAGGATACAGCCGGGTTGGCAAGGAAGGCTGTTTTTACCGCCGCCTACTTCTACACGTTTTAGATAAACTTGGGTGCTGATATTCTCCAATTTTTCAAAGATTTCGCCGCTGAAGTTGCGGACCGGCATAAAGCCCGTTGCTCCCATGCGGTCTACAAGGGCTGGTGTACCCACTGTCATAACCCATTGTCGGGCCGGGTTATTGAGTGTGTTTTGTACTAATTTTTTTCTGGTTTCCTGCACCAGCTCTTTATCATGATAGGGGAAAGAATGGGGGGAGCTGCTTTCCTCAATGATAATAGCTTTTATTTTTTTTGATCCCATAATGGCTCCTAAACCGCCGCGGGCGGCAGAGCGGGTAGGATACCCCACGGAGAAATCTGTAACTTGAAGGGAGGAGTTTCTATACAGCCACTCACCGGCTCTACCAATGGTAATACAGCTCGTTTTGTTGCCAAAACGTTCTTTTAATTTTTCTACCAAAGCATAGTTGTTAAGGCCAACGTATTGGTCGGCCGGAATTAGTTCTGGCTTCCCGTCTGCTTTAATGCGGAGTATCTGCCAAGGATCATTTTCGGCCGGCAGATCTTCTAAAATAATGGCTTTAATGCCATGGCGGGCGATGGCATAAGCGGCAGTACCGCCTGAATTAGCCTCTTTAATACCCCCGGTGAGGGGGCTTTTGCCGCCTACGGATAGGCGGTGGGCAGTAGGGATATTTGAGCCGGCCAGCAGCCCGGTACAGAGGATAAGCTTATTGCCAGCTCCTAAAGGATCACAGCTGGGATCGACTTCATCAGTCATTATTTTAGCGATAAGTCCCCTGCCGCCAAAGAAACGATATTCTTCTCTAAGCTGTTCCTGGGAGATTTCTTTGTTCTTAACATTAACTCGTATTACTCTAGACATCATTAACCTCCTAAGATCGATAAGCAGATTTTAAGAGTGAAAGTACTTGCTCTTCTGTGGGCTTGATAATCGAATTGGTGGTGCAGTTGTCAGCTAAGACGGTGGGCACTAAATCTGCCAGTGATGATTCATCAATTCCCAAAGTACTTAAGCTGGGAATGCCTACTTTATGGCAGAATTGGCGGATGGAATCGGCAACTTTTTTGCCTAAATCTTCGTTTGACAGCTTTTCTAAGTCCGTCAAGCCCATTAATTTGCCCAAGTCTTTTACTTTTTCCGGAATGGCTGCTGCTACAAATTCCACTACAGGTGGCAGTGCTGCTGCACAACCGATGCCGTGGGCGAGATTATAGGCTGCCCCGAGGGTATGGGCGATGGAGTGGCCTAAATGCACGGTAGCATCACTAAAGGCAGTTCCGCCCAGGAGTGCAGCAAAGCTCATCTTTGTTCTAATGGCAAGATCGCTGCCGTTGGCAATGGCTAAAGGCAGGTTTTCTAAAATTAGGGAGATGGTTTTTTCCGCCAAAACATCTGACATGGGGTTCATGCGTTTGGAAGTATAAGCTTCAACGGCATGGGAAAAAGCATCAATGCCGGAGATAGCTGTTAATTCCGGTGACATGCCCAATGTTAATTCGGGGTCCACTATGGCTAAATCAGCTGTGGTGGCGGCGTTAATCACACCGTTTTTTGTGTTATTGGTGGTATCGGTGACAACGGCGACGGAGGTTACTTCACTGCCGGTACCGGAAGTGGTGGGGATTAAAATAAGGGGCACACCGGCTTTAGTAATTTGAAAGCCAAAATACTTATTAATCGGTGGTTCATTGCCCATTAAAACGTTAATGGCTTTAGCGGCATCAAGTGTACTGCCGCCACCTACTGCCACGATACCGTTTACGCCGGCTTCTTTTGCCAGTGCTGCTACTTCATTAACAACTATATCGGGGGTATCGGACTTGCTGGCGTCGCTGTCGAGGACTTCAATACCGGCTTTCTTTAGACTGTTTATAATTTTATCTGCAATGCCGGCCTTTTTTATGCCTTTCCCATGAAAACAGAGGGCTTTGGTAATGCCAAGTTCTTTCGCTTTTTCTCCGGTTGTCAGACATGCACCAGGGCCGAAGACGACAGAAATTGTCCGGGCTTTAAAAGTGCTAAGCATAAAATTATCACTCCTTTTAATTTTTGGGGGCACGCTTTTCCAAACTATTCCAACTTAATTGTAGGGCATTAGTCATATTTCTGTCAATCACAAATATTGAGAATATTCGATAAAAAACATGGAATGATAAGTTTGGGTATAATCTATGTTACGTTAAGAGTTAGTGTAAAATTACTATAGGTTTTTGGAGGAAAAATCTATTAAAAAATAGAAAGAGGAACCTCACATTCGAGCAGAATGAATACCCCCTAGAAGGAGGCGGAGGTTCCTCATGGATATAATTCGTTTGGTAGAAACAAAAATCCTTTTGGTTGCAGAAGAAATTTTAAAAGTTTTAGATGGTGGTG
>JAAZIQ010000087.1 GCA_012800795.1 Bacillota bacterium | reverse complement strand
GACTTTTAATCAGGGAGTCCCGCGTTCGAGTCGCGGATGGCTCACCATTTCGGCCCCTTGGTCAAGCGGTTAAGACACCGCCCTTTCACGGCGGTAACGCGGGTTCGAGTCCCGCAGGGGTCACCAAGAAAATCAAAGAGGCCCAAAATGAGCTATTCATTTTGGGCCTCTTTTTATTAAAAATTTTTATTCAAATTTTATTCCCTTAATATTTTTTTAAGAAATATTAATAAATTTTTAATTTCTAGCAGGAATTTTGGTAGAGGCCGGCGAAAGTATATCACTGCCAAACTGCCAACTCTTGCAGCAAACACAAGCTGTCAGTTAATAGTGGCGAGGTGAATTTATGTTTAAAGAGTGGTACCAGGACACAGCCGAAAAAATAAAAGCACAATTAGCAAAAATAAAGACTAAAATTCCTACAATAGAAGAAAAACTACCTGGATTACAAACAAAGCTAGCTCAAATACAAGTAAAATTATCTAAAATAAAGGCACAGCTAGTCAAAATTAAGGAAAATAGTAAGGAAATTATACATAGAAACACAAATAAAACAAAGCTTTTCCTGTGTGATCAAGGTCAGAAAATACGGCAGGCTGCCACCGGCTTCGTCAGTAAATTGCCGCTACAGAAAGAGCAGTTAAAATATGCAGTTTTGACAGTGGCTTTGCTGTTGGCAATTGTTTCAGGTTACAGCGTTTATGCCTATTATGATTCCTTTACCTATGTCGTCTATCTTGATGATCAGGAAGTGGGCTATGTCAGCTCAGAAACATTAATCCCCGAATTTGTGTCAGCCCTACAGGCTGAGGAAAGCGAAAAACATGGCACGGAAGTGATTTGTAAGCAAGAAGTAAAAGTAGTAAGGGAACAGCGCAAAGGCATAAAAGAAGATGACGAGGCGGTAAAGCGGCTGCTGAAAGAAGAGTTGGATTTTGGTGTTTATGCTTATCTGATCCACATTAATGACCAACCTGCCATGGCGGTGGCTTCCACTGAGGATTATAATGAGGTCTTGGAAAAGCTCAAGGAAATTTATGTTTGCGAAGAAGACAATACAACCGTAAAATCAGTAGTTTTTGATGATAAGTTGGAAGCACGCCGAACTTTGGTTAAACCGCAGGAAATTTATCCGGTGGACAAAGTAGTAGAGATTTTATGTTATGGCAGCGACAAACGCGAGACTTATCTGGTTTCACGCGGCGATTCCCTTTGGACAATCGCCCGTAAAAACAATCTAACAGTTGATGAGATCAGGCAGGCAAATCCTCATTTGCAAGACTCAGACAAGTTAATGCCTGGCGATGAGTTAAATCTAATAGTTTCGGAACCCTTGGTCAGCGTCGTAGTTACACAGGAAGAGGTAGTAAAACAAAGTATCCCCTATCAAACCAAGTATAAAGATGATAGTTCTCTGTATAAGGGTACTTCCAAGGTTTTACAGCAGGGTAAAAATGGTGTTAAGGAAATAAAGTATCGTGTAACGGAAAAAAACGGCAAGGAAATTAAAAGGGAAGTCCTGGAGGAGAAAGTTTTACAGGAACCTACTGAAAAAATTGTGGCACGCGGAACTAAAAAGGTGCCGGTACCTGCAGGAGTTTCCGGTAATGGTCGTTTCCGCTGGCCACTGGCTGTAAGGGGAACCATTACTTCCCGCTACGGCTACCGCTGGGGAGGTTTCCACCGCGGCATAGACATTGGGGTGCCGGTAGGAACTGCCGTCTTAGCTGCCGATAGTGGCACAGTAACACATGCCGGTTGGCATGGTGCCTATGGAATTTTGGTTACCATTAACCATGGCAATGGTTTTGTCACAAAATATGCTCATAACTCCGCTGTGTTAGTCACAGTAGGGCAGTATGTGCAAAAAGGACAGCAAATAGCCCGCTCCGGCAGTACCGGCTATTCTACAGGACCGCATTTGCATTTTGAAATCTTGAAAAACGGTTCTAATGTCAATCCCCTATCATACTTATAAACAGCTGTAGAAAGACGTTTTAGCTCTGCTAAAACGTCTTTCTTTTTACTTTTCGTTTTTGTCATTAAAGCATAAAACGCTTGTAATACGGTTGTAATATAGTCTTTGTATAATAGAGGCAGGTTTGACCCCCTCTTAATATATATATAATTTTTAACGTGGCATGCCACGTTATTTTTTTGTTTGCCCCTCCCTCCCTTTTCCAGTGAAGCTGCCTTTAAAAGCTGTTACAATTAAGATGGGGGGAAGGGCTATGCCGAAAGTAATGCTTAAGCGTCACCCGCGCAGGGAATGGACGCTAATTTTAATATTGGTGCTGGCGTTAACTTTAATTTGGCCGGGGGAAGCACTGCGGTCCGGTTGGCGGACACTGCAGGCTAATTCTTTCAGGAGTCTTTTTTATAGCTGGGAGCGTTTAGACAGTGCTAGCTTCCAGCTGCGCTATACTGCTGCTGATCAGGAAATGGCTTTTTGGCTGGCCCAGCGGGCCGAAGAAGCGGCAGCGGAAGTGGCACGAATTTTACCCCACCAATCCAGAAGCAAACCGTGGCTGATTATTGCGCCGGATCAAAAGACCATAAAAAATATCTTTGGCTGGGGAGACGGTACCGGTGCTTTAGGGGTATATGTAACAGATACAATCATTATTCTTTCGCCCCAAGCCTGGGATTGGCTGCCGTCTGAGCAGCGCCCTGTTGTTTTTGCCAAGCAAGGGCCGCTGGTGCATGAGTATACACATTATGTGCTTGATTTACTGGCAGCGGGCAATTATCCCCGCTGGTTCAGTGAGGGTTTAGCACAATATCTGGAATACAAAATACTGGGCCATGAATGGAAAGAAGCGGCAAATTCTTTCTGGCAGCCATTATATACGCTGCAGGAATTAGAACAGCAATTTGATCAATTACCCAATCAAGCCCTCGCTTATAGACAGTCATTAAGCATGGTTAGCTATCTGGCTGCCATACAGCCGGAAGACAGTTTAAGGGCAATGATAAATCTTTTAGGGCAGGGCATGTCATTTTATCAAGCCTTGGAAGAAATCTACGGTTTTTCCGGCACTTCCTTTTTTGCGCAGTGGTACAGTTGGCAGGAAAAAGATCTGCGGTGGTATTGAGACTGCCGTGATTATTTTATGTTAAGCAGGAGATGACAGTTAAATCCAGAAATTATACCTAAATTAGGTCGGGGGTGGTGCGATGCGCGGCAAAATTTTAGTCGTCGATGACGAAAAGCCTATTGCGGAAATACTTCGTTATAATTTGGAACAGGAAGGCTATGAGGTCAGTGTAGCCTATGACGGCTTGGCTGCCTTGCAGCAGGCGCGCTCCTGGCAGCCGGATTTAATTCTCCTTGATATTATGCTGCCCAAAAAGGACGGTTTTGCAGTTTGCCGTGATATCAGGCGCTTCAGCAACGTCCCCATTATCATGTTAACGGCAAAGGATACAGAGTTAGATAAAGTTTTAGGTTTGGAAATCGGAGCAGATGATTATGTGACCAAACCATTTTCTGCACGGGAAGTTTTGGCAAGGGTTAAAGCACTGCTTCGCCGTGTCCAGAAAACAGAAGATATGCGCGGTGAAATTCTTGTTTGTCAGGATTTACAGGTCGATACCGGAAGGATGGAAGTACAAAAAGCCGGAAAAGTAATTGATTTAACATATCGCGAATATTTATTGCTGGCCTATTTAATGCGCAACGCCGGCTATGTAATAAGCAGGCAAAAGCTTCTGGAAGAAGTTTGGGGCTATGACTTCTACGGTGATGAAAGGACTGTGGATGTTACTATTCGCCGTTTAAGAGAAAAAATAGAAGATAATCCAAGCGATCCCCAATATATATTAACTAAACGGGGAGTCGGCTACCTAATGGGGCAGAAGAGAAATGTTTAAGAGTGTACAATGGAAGCTGGTGCTTATTTATACGCTGCTGATTTTATTTGCTATGCAATTTTTTGTGGTTTTTCTTTCACAGGCACTGGAAGATTATTATGTTACCAACTTTTCTCGCACCTTAGAATCGCAGGGCTTATTATTGGTAAATTTTTTAGAGCGTTATCTCACGGACAGTGACGGCATAAATACAATCAATGCCATAGACAGTTTAGTGTGGGAGTATTCCCGTCATACCGAGATTACAGATATTATGGTCCTAGATGCATTTGGTCGCGTAATCTCTTCCACACGCAATAAAAATGAATTGCAGGGTCAGCGGATTATTCAGGAGGAAGTTACGCGAGCTTTAACAGGCACCCGCAGCGAATCAGTGCGTCTGGATCCGGAAACAAAGGAGCGTACCAAATATTTAGCCCTGCCTGTGAATTCCGGGGAGCGTAACCAAGGCGTTGTTTATTTGATTGGCTCCTTAGAGCCTATTTACGATACGCTGCATGAAATCCAGCTGATTTTGCTGACAGGCGTCTTAATGGTCATAGCTATTACTGTCCTTTTAGGTTTTTTTGTAGCAAAAACAATCACGGATCCTATTCAGGAGGTAACCTCCAAAGCAGAGCAGTTTGCCCATGGTGATTTTCGCCAACGTATCAATATTGCTTCCGATGATGAAATAGGGCGTTTAGGCAGGATGTTTAATTACCTGTCAGAGCAGTTGGAAACGACGCTGCAGGAAATTTCTTCGGAAAAAAATAAAGTTGAAGCTATTTTAAATAATATGACCGACGGTATAGTGGCACTGACCGCTGACGGTGAGCTTTTACATGTTAACTCCACGGCTAAAAAATTGCTTGCTTTGCCGCAAACGGCGGAAGGTGAATTGGAGAAATTGGCTCCACTGGTGGAGCCGGTAGACATGGCGGTTTTGCTGCAGGAGGGGAAACAGGAAGAGCGGGAGATTGTACTGGGGGCAAAAATTATACAAGCTTACTATGTTCCCCTTTTGGCAGCGGAAGAAACTTTTGGCTATGGCGGCGTCTTAATAGTGTTGCATGATGTGACACAGGAAAGGGAAATGATGCGCATACAACGCGAATTTGTGGCCAATGTGTCCCATGAGCTGCGTACTCCTTTGACTACGCTGAAAAGCTATACAGAAACATTATTGGCAGGCGCCATGAAGCAGGAGGATATTTGCCGCTCTTTTCTAACGACAATGGAGAAAGAGACTGAACGTATGGTGCGTCTGGTAAAAGATTTATTGGTGCTTTCCCAGTTGGATTATCGCCAGATAGGTTGGCATAAGGATTATTACTACTTAAATGATTTAATTAAAGAAGTAGTCAATGATCTTAAAATAAAAAATAAAGAAGACCCGCGTCAGATTGTGCTGTCACTGCCGGATGAGCCTCTTACCGCCTATGTGGATAGAGATAAAATGAAGCAAGTATTTCTTAACTTAATTCAAAATGCATATATGTATACTACACGCGGTGGCAAAATAAATATTTCGCTTCTGCAGCAGGAAGATGTGCTGCTGATTGAAATAGCCGATAATGGGATTGGCATTCCGGCAGAGGATTTAGAACGAGTCTTTGAACGTTTTTACCGTGTTGATAAAGCGCGCTCACGAGAATATGGAGGAACGGGGCTGGGTTTACCCATAGCTCGGGAGATAGTCAATGCCCATGGTGGGACGATTTCACTGCAAAGTGAACTAAATAAAGGCACTACCGTTACCATTACTTTACCGTTGCCGGCGAAGGAGGATGAGCAATGCGAGAGCGCATAAAAACCGTAATTCTCATTCTCCTGGTTCTTTCCAGTCTTTTTATGACTGCCGGGCTGCTTTTTGGACAGCCTTCCCTGGAAACGGCGGAACCGCCCGCTTATGAACAGGTGAGCTTTGGGGAACTGCGCCCCATCAGGGAACAAATTCTACCTGTTTTACGTCTGGGGGAAGCGGAAGAATGGTGGCAGCTGCAACCCTGGCATGAAAAATATCAGGAAGCGTGGGAGCGGCTGCTGTGGCTCTGCCAATATGCACGGGAGCCGCATAAAGAGCTGCTGCCGGAGCAAGCAGAAGGACAGTTGCTGCGGGTTATTTTTTGTACTGGCGTAGACCTTGCCTGGTGGGTTAACAACGACAGCATTAAGGGATTGCAGATTCAGGAGCTTCGCTGGTATGCCGCTGAACCGCAAACCATCTGGTTAAATACTGACAGCGGTCATTGGCTGCGGGCGTCTGTTCCTCCGCTTCCCCATAACTGGCAACAGCAATTAGAGCAATCTTTCCAGCAGGGTTGGCAGCTGCGTCCGGCCACGGAGAAAGATTTGCCCGGCTTAAACCCCTCTGAGGAGCTGCTTCTTCCGCAGAACATGCCCGTTTTACCGGTTTACACGGCGGTGGCAGAAAAACTAGACAAAGAAAAGCTGTTAAGCAGTATCTTTGTCAATCTAGCACTGGTGAGAAGGATTGAAGAACGGGATGGGGCTGAGATTTATACAGATGGCCTTAAAGGTTTGCGCTTTTTCCAACAAGGGGCGCTGGAATATACAGTACCGGAAAATGAGCCCGGCCTGCAGCCGCTGGCTCTGGCTGATGTTTTGCGGCAAGGTGCCCTATATTTGCAGTTAATGGGAGGATGGCCTGACAAGCTGTATCTTAAAGAGATTCAGGCCGCAGAACAACTGTCTGCCAACAGGGAACACTGGCACACCTATGAACTTCATTTTCAAATAGTGGATAAGGGTTGGCCCCTTGTCAGTCAGCTGCCGGCCATTAGTCTTTGCTTTTCCGATCAGGGTGTCATTTATTATAGCCGCCAGATTTATTATTTGGATGGTATAGCTGCTGCGGCTGCACCCCTAGTAGCTCCTGCCCAAGCACTACAGGCCGTTGTGGATAGCTTGAACGTCCCGGCTGAGGAAGTTGCTTTATCGGGCATGGAACCGGTTTATTATCTGGTAGCCACAGATCAGGAACAAGTCCTGGCACGGCCGGCCTGGTTGGTTCAACTAGCCGGCGGGCAGACAGCAGTGGTGGACGGCCACACAGGCCAATTTTACAGCTGGCTGGATAAGGAGGGCAAGTTTTGGATTTAGCAAAAGTTAAAACGGTGTTGATCATTGCTTTTTTAAGTCTAAATCTATTTTTGGCTTATAAACTCTGGTTTGTGCCGCAATCGCTGCAACAGGGAGCAGTGTTAAGCCCGGAGCAAATTGCCGAAACAACTGCTTTACTGCAAAAGCATGGTTTTGATTTGGCGCAGAGCCTGCCTAAGCAAATTCCGCGCATGTCTTTGCTCAATGTGGTCCGCGTAAATAAAAAAGCGGACGAATGGGCCGCCATTTTTTTTCGCAACCAAACGCCGCAAAAGCAGCAGCGGGGAAATAAAACCATATATTGGGTTGGACAAAGCACTTTAGAAGTAACGGAAAACGGCGAAGTTACCTTTATAACCGGCCTGCCCGGCAGCGGGGAAGAAAGCTCACGGACTGTTGCCGAACGTTTTTTGCGGGAATTGGGGTTATGGCAGTCTGACTTTAAGCTGGATTTGGCTGTTCCTAGGGGCGAAAAGGGGTATAATTATCGCTTTGTGCAAACATATCAGGGTTTTCCCTTGTTTTTTAGCAGCATTGAAGTCTATGTAAACGACGGTGCAGTGCAGTCGGTACAGATAGAACAAGCTGAGGCTGAGAATTTCACTGATAAAGAAGTTACTGTCATTTCAGCACAAAAGGCCTTGGAGGTCTTTGTAAAAGAAGCAGCATCTTTTGCCAATAAACGAATCATTGATATTTCTTTAGGTTACTACAGTCAGCATTATGATGCTAACCGATGGGAAAGCGCCCCGGTATGGCGCATTGCTACCGCTGACGGACAGACTGTCTATATAAATGCTTTTACCGGTGAAATTGAAAAATAAGCTGCTGATAAAATGTTTTTCCTAACAGGAATTCTTTTCGTTGATAAAGAACTTATATAAAATGTCTTAACAAGTGTGTAAAAGCAGGAGGATATGTCTTATGCCCAGACTTCATATAATTGGCGGCTGCAGGCTAGCCGGTACAGTCAAAATAAGTGGTGCAAAAAATTCAGCCGTTGCGGTCATCCCGGCGGCATTGCTGACAGCAGCACCGGTGCGGCTGGAAAATTTACCTAATATTCATGATATCCAGGTTCTGGTGGAAATCTTACGTTTCCTTGGTGTGAAAACAGTCTGGGAAAATGCTACCACGCTCCTGATTGATGCCTCTAAAATAGAAAAAACGCAGGCCCCCTATGAGTTAGTAAAAAAATTGCGAGCTTCCTATTATTTTATGGGCGCACTTCTTGGACGGCTGGGGGAAGCGGATATCCCGGTGCCGGGTGGCTGTGATTTGGGTCCGCGCCCCATTGACCAGCATATAAAAGGTTTGGTAAGCCTTGGAGCTCAAGTGGATGTGGAACACGGTTTGATTAAAGTTAGGGCCGATAAGCTTGTGGGAGCCCATATTTACCTGGATGTGGTTAGTGTAGGTGCCACCATTAATATTATGCTGGCTGCCGTTCGTGCAGAGGGAAAGACAGTTATAGAAAATGCGGCCAAAGAACCGGAAATAGTTGATGTGGCCAATTTCCTAAATGCCATGGGCGCTAAAATTCGCGGTGCCGGTACCGATGTGATTAGAATCACAGGGGTTAAGGAACTGGGGGGAGCAAACCATTGTGTTATTCCCGACCGGATTGAAGCCGGTACATATATGATTGCCGCGGCGGCAACGGGTGGCGATGTGGCCATCGAGGATATCATCCCCAAACATTTAGACCCCATTATTGCCAAATTAAGAGAAATGGGCATTACTGTGGAAGTGGGCGACGACCGGCTGCGTGTACTCGGCAATACTACTCCGCAGGCCGTGGATATTAAAACTTTTCCCTATCCGGGTTTCCCCACCGATATGCAGTCTTTGGTAATGGTCCTTTTAACCCAGGCGCAGGGAAGCAGTATAATTACAGAAAATGTTTTTGAGGGACGATTTAAGCATGTGGACGAATTAAAGAGGATGGGTGCGCGTATAAAAGTAGAGGGGCGTACAGCCATTGTGGACGGACGTACACAGTTAAGCGGCGCTCCCGTTAGGGCTACTGATTTACGTGCCGGTGCAGCCTTTATTATTGCCGGCCTTATTGCAAATGGTGAAACGATTATCAGTGACATACACCATATTTATCGCGGTTATGAGAATATATGTGGGAAATTAACGTCCTTGGGGGCAAAAATTAAAGAAGTGCCTTAGGAGGGCAGATCGTGCGGCGTATTTTGCTGGCCAGGCATGGGCAGACGACAGCCAATGCTGCCGGGCGTTTTCAGGGCAACCTAGATTATCCTCTTACCGAAAAAGGATATAAACAGGCACAGCAGCTTGCCCGTGCCCTTGCTTACTGGCAGCCCGGTAAAATTTATACCAGTGATTTACAGCGCAGTCGGGAGACGGCCAGGCCGGCGGCCGAAGCGTTGGGCCTGGCTCTGACGGTGTCTCCTCTTTTCCGCGAATATTCCTGGGGCCTTTTAGAGGGTTTAACTTGGCAGGAGATTAAAGAGAGGCATCCCTCTCTTTTTTACCGTTTACAAAAGGATTGGCGCGGGACCTTTATTCCCGGCCAGGAAAACATGAAAAGTTTCCGGCGGCGCCTGCAAAAAGGCCTGGCCTTGCTGTTGGCAGAAAATAACCCGGAGACAGTAGTTTTAATTGGTCATGGACGTTATTTAAACGCCCTTTTAGTAGAATTTTTGAATTTAGATTTTGCGGGGCCGTGGCCCTTTTCTTTTGCGCCGGCTGCCATTACCGTTTTAGAATATGATGCCGGCAGGCGCCGTTTAATTTGTTTTAATGAGAGAAGTCATTTAAGAGGAGAAAAAAATGATTGAGTTTTGTATGCTGGCCAGTGGTTCTTCGGGCAATGCAGTTTATGTGGGCACACAAAAAACAAAAATATTAATAGATGCCGGATTAAGCGGAAGGCGTATAGCCGCAGCTTTAGCCGGTATCGGTGTTAATGCCGGTAAATTAGATGCTTTGCTGCTTTCCCATGATCATAATGATCATATTTGTGGAGCCGGCGTTATGGCGCGGCGCTATGGTCTGGCAGTTTACGCCACCGAGCCAACTTGGCGGGCAGCAGAAAGCAGGTTGGGTCCCATTAAAGCAGCACAATGCTGCCGCCTGCCAAACTGCGGCAGTATAAGCTTTGCTGATTTGGAAGTGGAAACTATCCCCTTACCCCATGATGCTGCCGATCCCGTAGGTTTTATTTTTCGTTCCCGGTGGCATGCAGTGGCTTTAGTAACCGATTTAGGGCATACTACACCTTACATACAGCGGCGGTTGCAGGGCATGGATTGTTTAATTGTGGAAGCCAACCATGATGAGGAGATGCTCATTAACGGCCACTATCCCTGGCCGCTGAAAAAGAGGATTTTAGGAGCTAAAGGCCATTTATCAAATAAGATGGCGGCAGAACTTTTAAGTCAAGTGGTGGGAGCGCAGACACAACATGTGGTGCTGGCTCATCTAAGTGAATATAACAATACGCCGCAATTGGCTTTTACCGCCGTCTGCAGCCGCTTAAAAAAATCCGGCCATCTGCAGCCGGGTAAGAGACTGAAGGTTCATGTTGCTGCACGCCATACTCCCAGCTGTTATTTGCGCTTAGCATAGTATTAAAGGCGGCTAATGGGAAATAATGCCTAAGTGTATAAAATTTTTCTTATTTTTTCATATTCTTGTCACATCTTCTTGTTATTATTAAGATAAAGGGGAGAAGATCTGATAGGGGGTTGTGCCATGGACTTTTTTAACGGCTTTAGTTCGGAACGAAGGCATTCAGGCTGGCTAGGCCATTTATTTTCAGCCCTTTTTGGCACCATTATCGGAGGCATTGTAGTGGCATTGATCATCACACGGGGCTTAACTCCGCAGCAGCCGGCGCAGGTTCCTAATAATAGCGGTGGTATAATCAGTGAAAATCCACAGACGGAGGAAATTCCCTTTACCGAACGGGATTTGCCGGAATATCAAAACACTGCCATTGTGAGGGCGGCAGCCAAAGTGAAGCCCGCTGTGGTCGGTATTACCAACAAAGCCATGGTCTATAATATGTGGCGGGGAGTTTCTTCTCTTGAGGACCAAGCCACAGGGTCAGGAGTAATTATTAGTGAAGATGGTTATATTGTCACCAATAATCATGTAATTGAAGGTGCCACGGAAATTTATGTAACTTTAGGTGACGGTGAAGAATACAAGGCCAAATTAATTGGTGCGGATCCCGTTACCGATTTGGCAGTAATCAAAATAGATAAGACTGGCTTGCCTGCCGCTGAATTTGGCAATTCAGATAATATTGTGGTGGGTGAGCAGGCTTTAGCTATTGGTAATCCTTTGGGTTTGGAATTTTCACAGACTCTGACTGTGGGTTATATCAGTGCCAAAAAGCGCACTATTACAATTAAGGATTATACTTTCAATTTTATTCAAACCGATGCAGCCATCAATGATGGAAACAGCGGCGGAGCATTGGTGAATTTGAAGGGTGAAGTTATAGGTATTAATACTGCCAAAATAAAAATAGCCGGTGTGGAAGGCATGGGCTTTGCCATTCCTTCCAATACAGCTAAAAAAATTGCTGAGGAACTCATTAAGAACGGAAAAATCCTGCGTCCTTGGCTCGGTGTTTATGCCGGCGGTGATGTGGATGAGAATTTGGCCAAACAATTGGGCTTGCCCGTCAATTATGGTGTGCTGGTCCAGGACGTGGTAGCAGATAGCCCTGCAGCTAAGGCAGGAATTAGACGCGGGGACGTTATTATCAGTTTGGCTGGTAAAAAGACAACCAACTTTACCGAGTTACGTAATACCATCTATGAGCAAGAATTAAATGCCACAGTGGAAATAGTTTTAATCCGTAACGGCAAGGAAATTAAAACCACTGTCACTTTGACTGAACTGCCGGATGATTAATACATTTAATTTATAAATTTTAGACGGCCAGAGGCCGTTATTTTTTTGGGGTTTTTAAAAGTATTAAAAAGCGGTAAGATGATAATAAAAGTGTTCAAGAAAGGGCGGAAAAATGCAGATTCAGATTTTAGCCGTGGGTAAAATTAAAGAAAAATATCTTGTGGCAGGCATAAAAGAATACCTAAAAAGATTAAGCGCTTATACCAAAATTGAAATTCATGAAGTAAAGGATGAGCAGGCGGCAGAAAATATTTCCCCGGCGGAGCGGCAGCTTGTGCTGGAGAAAGAAGCAACCCGCCTGGAAGCACTTATTCGCCCCCATACATATCTTATTGCTTTAGACATAAACGGCCGGCAATATTCTTCTCCCGAGTTGGCAAATTTTCTGGCCCAGCAGGCACTGCGGGGAAAAAGCCATTTTACTTTTCTCATTGGCGGTAGCTTAGGGTTATCTCCCCGTCTGCTGAAACGGGCTGATTTAAAGCTTTCTTTTTCGCTTTTAACCTTTCCACATCAGCTGTTTCGTCTGCTGCTTTTGGAGCAGCTGTATCGCGCCTTTAAAATTAATCGCGGTGAGCCTTATCATAAATGAAGTATACTGAAAAAATTATGGGAATGCGTATTGATGAAGACAAAAGCTGATACTGCGTTTTAGATATGCAAACTGTCTTGGTGCAAGGCTGCTGTTGTGAGAGCAGCCTTGTTTTTTATTTTCTTATTCATGCTTTTAAATTATTAGTGGTAATATATAGAGGAAAATGTGCTTGTGATGAAGAATTACAAAGCTAGAATCTTTGTAAAGGGAGGGTATTAATTATGGCAATGGCCGAAAAAAGTTGTGCCTATTTCTTAGAGGTTTTAGCTTCAAAAGCTCCAACCCCAGGCGGTGGTGGTGCTGCAGCCATGGGTGGTGCCATTGGTATGGCTCTATCCAATATGGTCGGCAACTTGACAATCGGCAAAAAGAAATATGCTGATGTGGAGGATGAAGTAAAAGCTCTTGTTGAACAAGGATCCAAAATAATTGAAGAACTAAAAACTTTAGTGGATAAAGACGCTGAAGTTTTTGAGCCTTTATCTAAAGCATATGGTTTGCCCAAAAATACTCCGGAAGAAGCTGCTTATAAAGAACAGCAGCTGGAAGAGTGCTCTAAACTTGCTTGTTCAGTGCCCATGGAAATAATGCGTAAATCATATGAAGGCATTAAAGTTCACGAGCGTATGGGCGAAATTGGAACCGCAATTGCCATTTCTGATGTGGGCTGCGGGGTAACATTTTTAAAGTCCGCTCTTATTAGTGGTTACCTCAATGTTTTAATCAATGTCAATACCATTAAAGATGAAAAATTCGTCGCTGACACTTTAGGGGAAGCCAATAAACTTTTAGAAGACGGCAGTAAAATAGCGGACGAAACACTACAAAAAGTAATTGATAAAATTAAAAAATAAAAGAAGTTCTAAGTAGAGGAGGATTAACATGGCTGAACAATTAAAAGGCAAACCTGTTGCCAATGCAATGAAAGAAGATTTAATAAAAAGGGTGGAAGCCTTAAAAGCAAAAGGCGTTACACCTAAACTCGGCTTTATCCGTGTAGGCGCTCGCCCGGACGATCTATTTTATGAAGGCGGTGCGAAGAAGACTGCTGATGGTATCGGTCTGACTTATGAAGTTTTTGAATATCCCGAAGATATAAGTCAGGAAGATTTTGAAAAGGCTGTTGTGGAAGTGGGGGCCAGAAAAGATATTCATGGTATCCTGATGTTCTCACCTCTACCCAAGCATTTGGATGAGAAAAAAATACGTGCTCTGATCCCGGTAGAAAAAGATGTTGACTGTCTGACTGTTCATGGCGCAGGTAAAGTCTTCGCTGATGACTTAACTGGTTTCCCGCCCTGTACACCTACAGCTTGCATGGATATCCTGAAGCACTACAATATTCCTCTGGAAGGTAAAAAAGTAGTGGTTGTGGGTCGTTCCATGGTCGTAGGTAAGCCTGTGGCAATGCTTCTGCTGAGAGAAAACGCCACCGTAACCATCTGCCATTCCCGGACAGAAAACTTGCCTGCCGTCTGCGCCGAAGCCGATGTGCTGGTGGCAGCTGTCGGCCGGGCAAAAATGATTAATGCTGACTATGTACGTCCCGGCCAAGTAGTTATCGATGTGGGTATTAACCCTGATCCCGACAGACCGGGTAAATTCTGTGGTGACGTAGATTTTGCTGCCGTTGAGCCCATTGTGGATAAAATCACACCTTCCCCCGGTGGCGTAGGCTCCGTCACAACCATGGTGCTCTGCAAGCATACCGTCATGGCTTGTGAAATGCAAAACGCCTAAAATAAGCTATTAAAAACCGCCTTAAGGCGGTTTTTTCTCAATAAAGAAAGTATGGCACGACAGGCTTTCTTACTCAGTTTAAAACATCAAATTGGGCCGGTGGACATCGTCTTGTTTTAGCTTTTTAATTGTAATATGATGTTAATGCGTGACAAAAAAGAATCAACTTTGGAGGTATTTTGATGCGCAAAACATATGATGTGGCAATTATCGGGGCCGGGCCGGCTTCAATTTATGCTGCATATGAACTGGTAAACAAGTACCCTGGCCTTAAGTTAGCGATTTTTGAAGCCGGCAATGATATTTTTAAACGCAGCTGCCCTATTGCTGCTAAGAAAACAGAACACTGCATCAACTGTCCAACTTGTGATGTAATGCGTGGTTTCGGCGGAGCGGGAGCTTTTTCAGACGGTAAATTTAATTTTACGGCCGAGTTTGGGGGCTGGTTAAATGATTATCTGCCGGAAAAAGAAGTATTGGACTTAATTAATTATGTTGACCAGATTAATTTGGCTTATGGAGCTCCCAAAGAAAGTTATGGCAGTGAAAGCAGCGAACTGGCCAGAAAGGCGATTGCTGCAGATTTACATCTTTTGAGGGCTAAAGTCCGTCATTTAGGTACGGAAAACAATCTCCGTATTATGCAAAAACTTTATGAGTTCCTGCGGGAAAAATGCGAGATTTTTTGTAACACATTCGTGGAGGAGATTAAACCTCACTCCGGCGGCATAACTTTGCAGCTGGCCAATGCGGCAGAAGTTAACTGTACTTACTTGATTGCGGCTCCGGGACGTGTCGGTTCCGAATGGTTTGCCCACCAGTGTCAGAAGCTGGGGCTGACACTATTTAATAATCAAGTTGATGTGGGTGTACGCGTCGAAATTCCTGCCATTGTTTTTCAGCATATTACCGATGAAGTTTATGAAGCCAAATTACTTTACCGTACCAAACAGTATGGTGATTTGGTCCGCACTTTCTGCATGAATCCATATGGCTATGTGGTGGCGGAGAATACCGATGGCATTATTACTGTCAACGGCCACAGCTATCGGGATAAAAATTTGCGCAGCAAAAACACTAATTTTGCCCTTTTAGTCAGCAATCGTTTTACAGAACCCTTCAATGAACCTCATCAATATGGTAAACGCATTGCCTCATTTTCTAACCTGCTGGGGGGCGGTGTTCTGGTGCAACGTTTTGGTGATTTAATTAAAGGCCGCAGAACAAACGCTCATCGTCTATCGCAAAGTTTTACCCGCCCTACTTTGCAGGCTACACCCGGTGATTTAAGTTTAGTTTTGCCAAAACGCCATTTGGATAACATCATAGAAATGATTTATGCGCTCGATAAGATTGCGCCGGGCACGGCTAATAACGATACCCTCCTCTACGGGGTGGAAGTTAAATTTTACAGTTCGCGTCTGCAGCTTACTAACCAGTTGGAAACGGAAATCCCCAATATGTTTGCTATCGGAGACGGTGCCGGCATCACACGGGGGTTATCACAAGCCGGTGCCAGCGGTGTTTATGTGGCTCGCATTATTGGTGAACGCCTGCAAAAATAGACTGTTTTTAGCGTATTGCTGCTTGCAGAAAAGCTTTTGCTGGTCTTTTGGGGTAGTTTATGGTATAAGTTTTAGCATAGGATTTATCCAGTTTTTTGGAAACCGGGGAGAAGGAGTGGATTTATAGGTGAAATATGTGGTAGTGTTAGGCGATGGAATGGCAGACTATCCTGTACCGGAATTGGGAGATAAAACGCCACTGCAGGTGGCCCATAAACCCCATATTGACACCTTAGTACGTCAGGGGCAGCTTGGGCTGGTTAAGACCGTACCGGATGGTTTTGACCCCGGCAGTGATACGGCTAATTTATCCATCCTAGGTTATGATCCCCAGCTTTACTATACTGGACGTTCACCTTTGGAAGCGGCCAGTATGGGGATAAAGCTCAGGGAGGGTGACTTGGCTTTTCGCTGCAATTTGGTCACTTTATCAGATGATGAGCCCTATGAAGATAAAATTATGCTTGACCATAGTGCTGATGAAATATCTTCAGCCGAAGCGCGCAAACTGCTGGAAGCGGTAAAAAATATTTTGCCGTCACAAGAGATGTCCTTGTATCCTGGCGTGGGTTATCGCCATTTACTTGTCTGGCATAATGCCCCCACTTCCTGGGAGTTAACGGCTCCCCATGATATTTTAGATCAGTGCGTGAGCAATTATCTGCCGCGCGGCCCGCAGGGTGCAGTACTGCTGGCTTTTATGAAACAAAGTGTGACGGTGCTGAAGGATCATCCTGTCAATTTAGAACGTAAAAACAGGGGTCTGCGTCCTGCCAATAGTGTTTGGATCTGGGGTGAAGGTACAAAGCCGCAGCTGCCTGCTTTCAGCGATAAATACGGCCTGCGCGGAGCTGTGATTTCAGCTGTCGATCTCATTAAAGGCCTAGGTGTTTGTGCCGGTCTGGAAGTTTTGGAAGTGGAAGGTGCCACAGGCAATATCAACACAAATTTCCGCGGCAAAACTGAAGCGGCGCTTAGCGCTTTGCGAAATGGTTTGGATTTTCTTTATTTGCACCTGGAAGCGCCCGATGAATGTGGGCACCATCAGGATAGGGAAAATAAAATCAGGTCCATTGAATTAATTGATGAGCAGGTTATAAAACCTTTAATCAGCGGCTTAGAGGCCTTAAATGAACCATACAGGCTTTTGTTTTTACCCGATCATGCCACACCGCTTGCTTTACGCACCCATACTGCCGATCCGGTTCCCTTCCTGCTTTTTGACAGCACAAAGCCCTCCGGCAGTGGTCAGTTATCTTATCATGAGGAAGCGGCAAAGGAAACAGGACTGTTTATTGAAGTTGGCCATACTTTAATGGATTATTTTTTGAATAAAACAGCGGGAGGAAAGTAGCAATGGGAAAAATATTTTATCACAGCACCCGCGGTGACAGCCGTCCTGTGTCGGCGGCAGAAGCAATAGTAAACGGCATTGCCGCAGACGGCGGCCTTTATGTGCCCAACTTTATTCCTCAAATAACAAAACCTCTCGTTGATCTGGTATCCCTTTCTTATCAAGAGTTGGCACTGGAAATCATGCAGCTGTACTTGCCCGATTTTTCCGCTGCCGAACTGGAGTCAGCCATTGGTAAGGCTTATGACGAAAAGTTTGCGACCCCTGAAATTGCACCGCTGGTAACCCATGCTGGTACACATTTTCTGGAGCTTTACCATGGGCCGACTTTAGCTTTTAAGGATATGGCTCTTTCCATCCTGCCTCACCTATTACGCTTGGCGGCGGATAAATGCGGCATTAGGCAGGAAGTGGTGATTTTAACTGCCACTTCCGGCGATACGGGCAAGGCGGCTTTGGCCGGTTTTGCCAATGTGCCCGCTACTAAAATCATTGTCTTTTTCCCGGAGGATGGAGTCAGTCCAATCCAAAAAAGGCAAATGGTGACTCAAGAAGGGGATAATACCTATGTAGTAGGAATTGAAGGAAATTTTGACGACGCCCAAAGCGGTGTAAAAGACATTTTTACCGATGAGAAGTTAAAAGAAAAAATGCTTTCAGCCGGTTATATCTTTTCTTCTGCCAATTCCATAAATATTGGACGCCTGATTCCGCAAATTATCTACTACTTTTATGCCTATTTGCGTTTATTGGCCGGTGGTGCAATAAAGGCCGGGGAAAGTATTAATTTTGTTGTTCCTACAGGCAACTTTGGCAACATCCTGGCTGCTTATTATGCCGGCCGCATGGGATTGCCCATTGCCAAACTTATTTGTGCCTCCAATAGGAATAAAGTACTTTATGATTTCTTTACCACCGGTGTCTATGACAAAGAAAGGAAATTTTATGTTACAATATCTCCTTCGATGGATATTTTGATTTCCAGCAATCTGGAACGCTTGCTCTATCACGCTAGCGGCGAAGACTCGCAGTGGGTGAAAAAACAAATGCAGGCCCTGCAAACTAAGGGGCGGTATAGCGTTCCGCCTGTGGTGCAAAAAGCGTTAAGCAATTTTGTCGGGGGGTATGCCACGGAGGCTGAAACACGTGCAGCCATAAAAACGGTCTATGAAGAAACAAATTACCTTCTAGACCCCCACACTGCCGTGGCTTATTCCGTGCTGCAAAAGTACCGTGCAGCTGCAGCTGATATTGCGCCTACTGTGGTGGTAGCAACAGCCAGTCCCTATAAATTTGCTAAAGATGTTTTAACTTCCCTTGATGATAAATATGAAAAATATGATGATTTTAGCTTGCTGCAGGAAATGGCACAGCTTTCGGCACAGCCTTTGCCGCAGGCAGTAAAAGAGTTAGAAAAAAAGTCCATTTTACATACTAAAGTCTGCCGAAAAGAAGAAATGCGCGCGCTTGTGGAAAATATCCTCGGCTTATAAAGCCATAGAAAGGAGTTCCGATGAAAGAAAATTTTGCTGCTTTTAACTATCAAAGACCGCAGCTAGCCAAACTGCAGGAGGAATGGCGTTACCTGCTGCAGCGTTTTGCTCGTGCTTCTACGGCTTCCGCCCAAGATGAAATCCTGCAGGAATTAAACCGCAAGCGTCAGGAATTTGAATCCATGGCACAGCTTGCTCATATTCGGCATGTCATTAATACTACTGATCCATTTTATGCTGCGGAACAAGATTTTTTTGATGAGGCGGAACCAATTTTGCAAAAATTAATAACTGATTATTATCGTGAACTTCTAGCTTCGCCTTATCGTGAAGAACTGGCACTGCGTTATGGACAGCAGCTGTTTAGACTGGCGGAAATGTCTCTTAAAACTTTTTCGCCCGACATAATTGAAGAACTGCAGCAGGAAAATAAAATCATTAGCAGCTATAAAAAATTATTGGCTTCGGCCGCCATTCCCTTTGCCGGGGAAAAACTAAACTTGGAACAGTTGGTCCCCTATCAGGAAGCACCGGAGCGTGAAATACGCAAGACAGCCCATGAGGCGCGTTATGCTTTTTTTGCTGATAATATGGCTGCCTTCGATGAAATCTATGATGAACTCATTGCTATACGTACAAGCATTGCCCAGAAATTAGGTTTTGCCGACTTTATTCCACTGGCTTATTTGCGTCTGCATCGCTCCGATTATAGTGCTGCGCAAGTTGCTTCCCTGCGGGGCGAGGTGATAAAGCAGATTGTGCCTTTAGCTTCCGAGCTACGGGAAGTACAGCGCAAGCGCCTCGGTCTGGATAAACTTTGCTACTATGATGAAGCCCTTTTGTCCCCTGACGGTAATGCCCAACCGCAGGGAACGGCTGAAAAGCTGCTTGAGCAGGCGACAAAGATGTATGCCGAAATGTCAGCCGAAAGCGGAGCTTTTTTTACTGAAATGAGAGAGCGCGGGTTAATGGACTTATTAAGCCGCCCTGGGAAAGCGCCGGGGGGTTTTTGTGATTATATTGCTGCCTTTCAAGCTCCCTTTATTTTTGCTAATTTTAACGGTACCGCCGGCGATGTGGATGTGCTGACACATGAAGCCGGCCATGCTTTTCAAGTGTGGCTGGGGCGGCAGCGCCATATACCGGAGTACACATTTGCCACTTTGGACGCAGCCGAAATCCCCTCCATGGGAATGGAGTTTTTTGCCTGGCCTTGGATGCAGGGCTTCTTTGGCTGCAAGGCAGATCAGTATCGTTATGAACATTTAATTCGTTCACTTTTCTTTTTACCTTACGGCTGTTTAGTCGATCATTTTCAGCATGAAATGTATGCCAATCCGGCCTTAAACCCGCGGGAGAGGCGTAGAGTTTGGCGTGAACTGGAAAAGCAGTATTTGCCGCATCGTAATTATGACGGGCAGCTATTTTTAGAAGGGGGCGGTTTTTGGTTTCAGCAAGGCCATATTTTTGAAATTCCTTTTTATTATATTGATTATGTTTTGGCGGCAAGCTGTGTCTTTCAGCTGTGGCAGAGAATGCTCAACAACAGGGAAGAGGCGTGGCAGGATTACCTTGCCCTTTGTCGTGCCGGCGGCAGCCAGTCTTTTGCAGATTTATTGCCTTTGGCCAGGCTGACTTCCCCCTTTCAAAAGGGGGTTATGGCTGAGATTACAGGCAATGTACGTCGGTGGCTTGCCCGGCAAGGTAATGAATTTTAGGTTTATAAAGGAAGGTGAAAAGGTGGCAACCTTTAATGAATTTAACCTGAGTGAGGGGATACTAAAAGCCTTAAGTTTAATGGGTTTTGAAGAGGCAACGCCGATTCAGGAGCTGGCAATTCCGGCTGCTTTAGCCGGCAAAGATTTCATCGGGCAAGCCCATACGGGAACAGGAAAAACAGCTGCTTTCGGCATTCCCTTGGTGCAGCGCTTGCAGGCTGATTCCAAGGAGATCCAGGCATTGGTGGTTACTCCCACCCGTGAACTGGCTGTGCAGGTGGCGGAAGAACTAAATAAAATTGGCCAGTTTATGGGAATACACACTTTACCGGTTTATGGTGGACAGGATATCGGCAGGCAAATTAAAGCACTGGCAAAAAAACCGCAAATAATCGTGGGGACACCAGGAAGGCTGCTGGATCACCTGCGGCGCCGTACCATCCGCCTGGATGTCCTGCAAACGGTGGTTTTGGATGAAGCCGATGAAATGTTAAATATGGGCTTCATTGAAGATATTGAAGCCATTTTGCAGCTAACACCGCCGGAGAGACAAACTCTGCTTTTTTCCGCCACCATGCCGCCGCCCATTCAGAAATTAGCTCAGCGCTTTATGAAAACACCGCAATTAATCAGTATTCGTGCCAAGGAAGTTACCGTGCCCAATACAGAGCAGTTTCATTTGGTGGTGGAGGAGCGGCAAAAATTCGATGTTTTATGCCGCTTACTTGATAGCCAGTCCCCGGAACTGGCCATTGTTTTTGGCCGCACCAAGAGGCGTGTAGACGAATTAAGTGAAGCTTTAAGTAAAAGAGGGTATGCTGCGGAAGGCATTCATGGTGATATGACGCAGGCAAGACGTGATGCAGCCATGCGTCGCTTTAAAGAAGGAGTGGTAGATATCCTTGTGGCAACCGATGTGGCCGCCCGCGGTTTGGATATCGGTAATGTTACCCATGTTTATAATTTCGATATCCCGCAGGATCCGGAAAGCTATGTACATCGGATCGGCCGCACCGGCCGCGCCGGCAAAAGCGGCATAGCCGTAACCTTTGTGACGCCCAGGGAAATAGGACATTTACGTGTAATTGAAAGAGGAACAAAACATAAAACAATGAAAATGGCCATCCCCACCATGAAAGAAGCATTGGAAGGTCAGCAGAGGCAGGCGGTGGATAAATTAATTAAAACCATGGAAACAGAAGATACAACTTACTATCAGTCCTTAGCCGCAGAACTATTAAGTGAATATGAGCCAACACTGCTTTTGGCTTCGGCCTTAAAATTACTTACCAAAGAACCGGATACAACACCCGTTAAACTAACGGAAGAAGCACCGCTGGTGGCAAAAAGGAATTTCTCTTCTTCCAGACGTTCTGCTTATAATCAACGGCGGTTTGGGCGTAGCCGCCGTTCCAAAAGGTAATTATTAAAGGCCTGTGACAGGCCTTTTTTTATTTGGGGGATTTTTTGTCCCTAATTTCTAACACTTTAAAATTTCTGCAGGAATTATGGTAACTACTGTCGAATAGGCTGGAAAACGGTTTAAAAAGGGGTTAGAAAAGTGAAGCGATATATAGTAAATTTCGGACTGCTTCTGTCCTTATTATTGTTGGTCGGAATGTTTCTTTTGGGAGGAACTAGGGGACAAGCTTATGCCGAAAATGAAGCGTGGGCGGAAAACTGGGATGCTGCAGATATTTACGGTCCCTCAGAAGGCCTGCAGCTAGTAGAGGGCAACGCCCTTATTTCCGCTGCCGGAGCAGAGCTGAGGAATACGGTCATTATCGGCGATCTGCAGCTGCAGACGGAAGATGGTGACGGCGAGATCACTTTACATAATGTTACGGTGACAGGCGAACTCAAAGTCTTAGGTGCTGGTACCGTGATAATTAAAGACGGTCAAATTAACCGCCTCTATGTGCAAAATGAAGAGCGTGCGGTTACCGTGGTGGCGGAAGGCAGTGCCGCTGTCTGGCAGGTTCGCTTGGCATCAGAATGCCTGCTGGAGGAAAAGACCGGGGAGGAGCAAATTGGCTTTGGCCATGTTTACAGTACCACTTCCGAGACAATAACATTATCCGGCAACTTCCCTACGCTTACGGTGGAGAATACCGGTGGTGCCGTCAATTTCCTCTCGGGTCGAATCGGTAAAATCTATATCGAATCAAAGGCAAATGATTCTATTTTAACTCTGGGTGAGCACACAGAAATTGATGTCATTGACTTGGCCTCTGCAGTGCGTATTAAAGGCAAAGGCAAAATTAAATTGGCCGTAGTGCTGGCCAACGGAACGGAAATGGATATGGATGCAGAAGCGTACGAGTTTGCCGAGGGAACGTTTGTCCTGGTGGATGGCGGCGTTGTTGATATTAACGGCAAACGTGAGGTTACACTGCAGCCATTTGAAGACCTTACTTTAAATCCCGGCAAAAGCGCTGTGAAAAAAGTTGTGGTGGATCCCGCCGATGCAGAAGTTACTGTAAGCTCCAACAACACTGCTGTGGCTACTGCAACTCTATCCGGCGATACCATCAATATTAAAGCCCTATCACCCGGTAGAGCCACAATTACTGTAACTGCCGTTAAGGAAGGGCACAGCACGGCCAGGGCAACTTTTACCGTTACGGTAAATACGCCGGAGCTGCCGAAAATTACAATTAGCGGTATTTCATCTTTCACCCTCAATCCAGGCGGAAGTACCAGCAGAAACTTTACAGTAAACCCCAGCGATGCCGAAGTTACTGTTTCCTCCAGTAATCCCGCTGTGGCTACGGCAACACTTTCCGGTAAAAGCATCCACATTACTGCTAAAGCTGCCGGTACAACCACCATTACCCTTAGAGCCACTAAAGCCGGCTATGCCGCTGCCGGAACAAGCTTTAAAGTTACGG
>JAAZIQ010000086.1 GCA_012800795.1 Bacillota bacterium | reverse complement strand
GGAACCTCACATTCTAGCAGAATGAATACCCCCTAAAAGGAGGCGGAGGTTCCTCATGGATGTAATTCGTCTAGTAGAAACAAAAATTCTTTTGGTTGCAGAAGAAAAACTGTTGCATTTGCTACCTACCTTTGGTAAAATAAAAACAAATCCAATAACGTGCGAGAACAGGTGCTTTATTATAAGCTAAAAGGGAATCAGGTGAAAATCCTGAGCGGTCCCGCCACTGTAACCGTGAGTTTCACAGCAATATGCCACTCGATTTTGGGGAAGGCGCTGTGAAATGATGACCGGCAGCCAGGAAACCTGCCTGTTCTTATAACGTATCGTGCCCTCGGGTCAAGGGAAGCGTTGTTTTTTTATGCTTTCTCAGTCCGGGCGCTGGGATTTTTTTATTTTTAAATTTCAGCACTAAGGAGGAAGAAAAATGTCAAGAAAAAAATGTTTGTCTGTCTTGCTGCTGATGGTCTTTGTGTTGACGTTGGCAGTTGGCTGTGGACAGCAAACGGGGGGAGACAATAAGGGCGGTAAAGAAGGAGCAGAAGGCGCATATCCACTGACAATGACGGATGCCGCAGGGCGTGAAGTGACTCTGGAGGCAAGGCCGGAGCGTATTGTTTCTTTAATGCCCAGTTTAACGGAAATTGTATTTGCTCTGGAAGCGGACGAGCGGCTGGTGGGAGTCACTTCCTATTGTGATTATCCGGAAGCTGCGAAAGAAAAGGAAGATGTTGGTGATCTGTTTAATTTAAACACAGAAAAAATCCTTTCTTTAGAGCCTGATTTAGTCTTGGTAGGCAAAAGTGAAACTTTGCAGGATTCAATGGAATTTTTAGAGGAAGCCGGTGTTCCCTACTTTGTAGTAGATCCGCAAACACTAGATGAGATTGAAGAATCCATTCTTACAGTGGCAGAATTAATTGATGCCAAAGAAGAGGGGGAGGCCTTGGTAACGCAATTACGGGCAGATCGGGCGGCTTTTGAAGAAAAAGTTGCTGCTATCCCTGCAGAGGAACGGCCTAATGTTTTTGTTTTGCTCGATACGGAGGCCCTTTACACAGTGGGTGATGGAGAATATTTATCCGAAATGATTACTGTGGCCGGCGGTAATAATGTGGCAGCTGAGATTGGTGCCGGTTATTTCCAAATCTCAGAAGAGAAATTACTTGAAATTGACCCTGATATTATCATCAATACTTTCCCCATGCGGGATCAAGTGATGGCTAAAGAAGCTTGGCAGGACTTGTCTGCCATTAAAAATAAGAGGGTATATGATGTTGAATCCAATGCGGTCTCTCGTCCCGGGCCTCGCTATGTGCAGGGCTTGGAAGAACTCTATAAGGTTTTTACAGCAAAATAAACTATGAACAGAAAAAATAAATTTTTACTATATTCGTTGTTGTTGTCTGTGCTCGTTTTATCGGTGGTATTGGCTACTGCCATTGGTGCGGTAGCCATCCCCCCTGGGGAAACTTTCCGCATAATTTTAGCACGCCTGACCGGGTTATTTACGGTTGCAGATATACCGACATCCACACAGTCCATTATCTGGAACTTACGCTTTCCCAGGGTATTATTAGGACTTTTAATTGGGGCCTCACTGGCCCTGGCTGGTGTTTCCTTCCAGGGATTACTGCGTAACCCGCTGGCCGATCCTTTTACCATTGGAGTTTCCAGTGGTGCTGCCGTGGGAGCAACCGTGGCCATGCTGCTGCGTCAGCTATACCAGTTTAGCTTTCCGCACATGATACCTCTTTTTGCCTTTGTAGGTGCCTTTTTGGCTATGTTTTTTGTCTATAATTTAGCAAAAATTGGCGGGCAGGTACCTGTTGTTACTCTGCTGCTGGCAGGCGTGGTGGTTTCCAGTTTTCTTTCTGCAGTAATTTCATTATTAATGGTTTTTGCCGGGGAAAATATGCAGGGCATTTTTTTCTGGCTGTCGGGGGGCTTAATAATGCGCTCCTGGACGGAAATCTGGTTTGTCTTGCCTTATCTGTTAATTGGTTCTGTAATTCTTTATACTTATGCCCGGGATTTAAATGTGCTTTTAATGGGAGAGGAAGCTGCCCTGACGCTTGGTGTTAATGTGGAGCGGACAAAAAAAATTCTGTTGGTCACAGCTTCACTGGTAACGGCAGCAGCCGTTTCCGTAAGCGGTATGATAGGATTTGTAGGTTTAATAATTCCCCATGCGGTACGCATTGTCACGGGGCCAGATCATCGCACATTGCTGCCTGCCTCGGCTTTGGTAGGCGCATCCTTTTTGATCTGGGCAGATGTGGTGGCTCGCACCGTTATGGCGCCGAAGGAAATTCCCGTTGGAATTATCACTGCCTTTGTCGGTGCACCTTTTTTCATTTATCTTTTACGGAAGAAAAAAAGTGAAATACGCTTGTGAGGACATGATGAAAGTAGAAATTCAGGATATAACTTTTAAGTATAAAAGTCAGAAGGTATTGGATGATATTAGTTTGCGAATATCTTCCGGCAAGTTTGTAGGCATCATAGGGCCGAACGGCAGCGGTAAATCCACTTTTTTAAAAGTGTTATCGCGCATACTGCGGCCGGTGGCGGGCTATGTGTCTTTGGGAGAACAGCCGCTGGAGCAATTTAGCCAAAAGGAACTAGCTCGTACCATGGCAGTTGTTGCCCAGGACACAAACGCCGGCTATCAGTTTACGGTGGAAGATGTGGTACTGATGGGGCGAGCGCCATATCTGGGACGCTTCCAATCAGAAAGCATGGCTGATTATGAAATAGTAAGGCAGGCGCTGCAGGTTACAGGCTGTAGTCATTTGCGGGAACGCAGCATTACAGAATTAAGCGGCGGTGAACGTCAAAGGGTAATGATTGCCCGCGCCTTGGCACAGCAACCAAAAGTGCTGCTGCTTGATGAACCCACTTCCCATTTAGATATAGGTTACCAGCAGGAAATACTGGATTTGGTAAAAAGGCTCTGCACCACGGAAGGTATTACGGTAGTAGCCGTGCTGCATGATTTAAACTTGGCTGCTTATTACTGTCAGGAACTGGTACTGTTTCATCAGGGCAAGATAGCGGCTTGTGGTTTGCCCACAGAGGTTCTCACAGCGGAAAATATAGAAAAAGTGTATGGTACTAGGGTGTTGGTGTCACCGCACCCTGTCTTTGGTACACCTCAAGTTTCTTTGCTGCCGGGAATGCGTCATCAAGGTAAAACACAGCAAACCAATCATATTCATATAATCGCCGGCGGTGGCAGCGGTGGTGAATTAATGCGTGATTTATATGATTTAGGCTATTATTTAACGGCTGGAGTATTAAGTGTTGGCGATAGTGATTGGGAAGCGGCCAGGGCTTTAAACTTACCGGTGATTTCAGAAGCTCCTTTTTCACCTGTATCTCCGGCACGGCATCAGGAGCATTTAAGCATGCTGCAGCATGCCCAGGCTGTCATTTTGGCTGAAATACCATTGGGCCATGGAAACCTTTTAAATTTAGAAGCTGCCCTACAGGCGGCCGATTGGGGAATAAAAGTTTATGTGGTGGAGGAAAAAACGGAGCAAAATCGTGATTTTACCGGTGGTGAAGGCCAGAAATTATTAACTCAAGTAAAGGAAAAGGGAATACTGGTTACAGATAAAGCCCAACTGTATCAAGCGCTGGCAAAACAGTTTCGTTTAAGTCATCCTTTCAATGAGCTTAGTGAGAGAACGAACTCTGCCGTAAACTAGTAAAATATCACCTTCCCGTAAGTACTCTGCTCCTCCCGGGGCTCTGATTAAACTACCGTCACGGCGGCGAATAGTAAGAACAATTACTCCCAGATTACCAATCGGTGTCTCTGCCAACCTTTTGTTTATAAAGTGAGCATTCTGGCTTAACTGTATCTCTGCTATCTGATAGTCTTCATCAATTTCCAGGAGGTCTTCCACTGTACGTTTATGAATGTATGGTTGTTTAAGCAGCCTTTTATCTAAATATTCATCAAAATATTTCATTATGGGGCGGCTGCGAAAAACAAGGGTGAGAAACAATAAAAGAAAGATACTTATTAGTTGTATCTCAAAGTAGGGTTATCTTGTAGGATAACCAAAAGGAGGTAAAATGAAAAGTGCAGAAAGAAAAAAAGAGGCAGTAACCATTATGATCCAGGGAACGGCCTCCCATGTGGGGAAAAGTGCTATAGCCACTGCTTTGTGCCGAATTTTTGCCCGCTCAGGCTACCGGGTGGCACCTTTTAAAAGCTGGAATATGGCTCTTAATTCTTATCGTCTAGCTGACGGTGGCGAAATAGGTTGTGCTCAAGGTGAGCAAGCTGAGGCAGCCGGGATAGAAGCCACTCCTGACATGAATCCCCTGCTGCTTAAACCGGGAGCCTCTGGGAAAACTCAGCTGTTTGTACGTGGGCGTTTCTACGGCTATTTAGGCTCTACCCATCAGTCTGAGGAAGAATATCTTGCTTTTTGCCTGCAAATAATCGAAGAGTCTTTGGCCAGATTAAGGCAGAAGTATGAGATTATAGTTTTGGAAGGTGCCGGCAGCCCGGCGGAAATAAATCTAAAAGAACGTGATGTGGCCAATATGAAGGCGGCAGAATTGGCCTCAGCACCGGTAATACTTGTCAGTGATTTAAGTCGTGGTGGAGCAATGGCTGCAGCGGTCGGAACGGTAATGCTGCTGCCCGCTACAGAACGCCGGCGCGTGGCTGGTTTTATCATGAATAAATTCAGCGGGGATGATAGCTTTTTATTATCTGCGCTGAAAACGGTGGAAAAGAAAACAACTATTCCGGTACTTGGTGTAGTTCCATATTTGCAGGGAATAAATTTGCTGGAGGAAGATGAAGTTTTTGCTGATTTAGATCTTGGTAGTTTCTCTGGTGGGCAGCCTGTTGCGGCAGAACAGAAGGGAGCGGGACGATTTGATGCCCTGGCCGATGCTGTAGAAAAGGCATTGGACATGCCTGCATTGTATAGCCTGATGGGGCTACCGCAAGGAGGCCGAATATGAGTGCGCTGCTAATGATTCAAGGAACATCTGCTGCCGCAGGTAAAACTATTATCTCTACTGCGCTGTGCCGGCTTCTGGCAGAGAAAGGATATCGTACTGCCCCTTTTTGTGTTTTTAGCAGCGGGGAGATGCTCGAACTGCCCGGCGGCGGCAAAATTAGCCGTTCCCAGTTTATGCAGGCGGAAGCAGCCGGCGTTACCCCCGTGCCGGAAATGAATCCTATACTGCTTAAAGCCGTCTCCGATACTACATATGAGGTTATACATAACAACAAAAATTTGGGGGAGATGACACAAAAGGAGTTTCGCTCTTTCCTTGCTACTGCCTTTACCGATATATATGCTTCTTTAGCGGTATTGAGTCAAAAATATGATGTGGTGATTATAGAAGGAGTAGGCACACCTGTTGAACTGCATAAGCCGGAATTGGCAGTGGCCAATATGCGCTTGGCCGGTGAATTTAACATTCCCGTACTGTTAGCCACAGATATTGACCGAGGCGGCATGTTCGCCTATGTCACAGGAACTTTGGCTCTTCTGCGGCCGCAGGAACGTCAATTGGTTAAAGGTGTAGTGGTAAATAGATTCCGCGGCTTTAAAGATAGGTTGCAGGGCGGCTTAAAAATGCTTGAGGAGATAATTCAAATACCTGTTATTGGCGTACTGCCTTATCTAAATGATTTATCCTTACTGCCTCCTGTATCAGCTGAGAAACGCCTATTTTTCTATAAGCTATTAAGTCAGATTTTACGTGAAAATCTTGATCTGAAGTTTATCTGGGAGCTAATACAGCAGTAGGAGATTTAAACCAGTGTATACTTTAAAAGGGAGGCAAATTTTCCGTGTTTACAGAGAATAATTTAGGCAAACTGGTCTTAATTACAGGAGGTGCCCGCAGCGGCAAAAGCAGCCTAGCAGAACAACTGGCGCGTTCTGCAGCAGGCCCTGCCACCTATATTGCGACGGCAGCCGTTTTGGATGAAGAGATGGTGCTGCGCGTAAAATTGCATCAAAAACGTCGACCGCAGGAGTGGTCGACGGTGGAAGAAACTTTGGATTTAGTTGGTGCTTTGGCCAAAGTGCCGGAGAATACAGCAACGGTAATTGTGGATTGTTTAACAATCTGGCTGACAAATCAATTGGCGGAGTATTACCATGAGGATATGAGTGAAAATGAAATAATGGCAGTTGAAAAGAAAATTCAGGATCACTTAGCACATTTTTGCGCTGCAGCCGCCGCAAAACCTTATCGTACAGTGGTAGTGACCAATGAAGTGGGCTGCGGAGTGGTGCCGGCTTACCCCCTTGGACGTGTTTTCCGTGATATGGCGGGTAGAGCCAATCAGCAAGTGGCACGCGCTGCCGATTCTGTCTGGCTGGCTGTTTGCGGCTATCCTCTATGTGTAAAGCCATATCAGGGGCGCTGATTTATCAGCAGAGCCTGTGTGCAGTTATGAAGGGAGTTCGACAGTTGAAACACTTTCTTTTAGCTTTGCGATTTTTGACAGTTTATCCTTTTGGTGCCTCCGAAGAAGTTAGCACGGAAGATCTGATAGAATCGGTTATTTATTATCCTCTTGTCGGGGCAATGATAGGGCTTTTGCTTTTTCTTTTTTGGCGTTGGGCTCAAACTATTTGGCCTGCCTTGCTGGCGGCGACACTTACTGTTGCCTTATGGGAATTAATTAGTGCCGGGTTACATTTAGACGGACTTATGGATACATTTGACGGTTTGGGGGTACGTGGTGATTTAGAAAAAAGGCTGGCGGTAATGAAAGACAGCCGTGTAGGCGCTTTTGGCGCTCAAGTTTTAGTTTTATCAATGCTTTTGAAAGTATCTGCTGTGGCGGCTTTAGAAAAGAAGGCAGAATTAATTATTTTTGCGCCACTGGCTGGCCGCACGGTGATGGTAGTGCTGATGGCAACATGCAGTTATGCCCGTGCTAGCGGCGGACTGGGTAAAGTTTTTGTGGATCAGGTTGGTATGCGGCAGCTAGTGTTGTCGCTTGGCTTGTTTCTACTGCTTGGTTTTGCAATCCTGGGGCGGCATTTTTTTTACACTACTTTAGCTTTGGCTGCGGTACTATTATTTTTACGCTATTTTTTTCGTGTAAATTTCGGCGGCGTTACGGGCGATATCCTTGGTGCTGCCTGTGAATTACATGAGTTAGCTGTTTTGCTGTTGGCTTTAATTTTTGCTTAAAGCAGAGATGAATGAATATTTTTTAAAAGGGACGAAACATGATGAAATTAATTTGGGTGCGCCATGGAGAAACATTATGGAATGAACAGTTTCGCTTACAGGGTTTAAGTGATGTGAAGTTAAATGAAAAGGGACATTGGCAGGCAAGAAGGCTGGCTGATGTTTTAAGCAAGCAACAGTTTTCACAGATTTTTGTTTCTCCGCTGTGCCGGGCACGGGAATTTGCAGCACCACTGGCGGCAGGCGTAGGCATACAACCTCAGGTCTGTGATGATTTGCGGGAGATATCTTTTGGCCGCTGGGAAGGGCTTCGCTATGCTGAGATGGATGCGGCAACACAAAAATTGTATTTGTCCTGGTGTAATAATCCTGCCGCTTTTACGCCTCCGGCAGGTGAAGCAATACAAGATGTCAGAGCACGAGTTGCAAATTTTATGCTGAAAATAACTAAAACGTTGGGTGCTGAAGAGACTGCCGTAATTATAACTCATGGGGGAATAATTCGTGTAGCTGTAACTTTGGCGCTGCAAATGCCCATTACTGCTGCAGGAAAGCTGTTGATTGACAATGCTTCCCTTACCACCATGTATTTTTATGCTAGCAGCTGGTATTTAAACAAATTAAATGATACGGCGCATTTGGCAGAATAATGCTTTACTAAATGCTACGGGCCAAAGCATTGGCCTCCCAAATTGCTTCTAAAACTTTGCGCGGTTTTTGCGCATCGCCGATTACATAATGCTCATAGCCTAACTCTTTCACTAATTCAATGATTTCAGAGTTGCTTTTTGAACCCACGGCAATTACTACTGCTTCACAACTAATTTCTTGCTTCTTTCCGTCCTTTTCCACCGTGACAGAATTATCATTTATTTTTACACAACTGGCATTGGTAATGATTTGTATCTGCTCGCGTTCAATAAGGCCAAAGACATAAGGTTTAATGTATGTTTCCAGGTCTTTACCGACTTCGCTGCCCCTATTAATTACAGTAACATTTTTGCCTTGGCCAAGTAATACTTCCATTACTTCTAAGCCGACAAGACCGCCGCCCACGACGACCACCTTGTGGGCTTTAATTAATTGATCACCTGCCAGTACCGCCCTGGCCTCAAAAACCTGGGGTTTATCAATGCCGTCAATCGGCGGGCTTGCTGGATCGGCTCCAGTGGCAATGATGACAATATCCGGTTTTACAGACTGTATTTTTTCTTTTGTTGCATCCGTATAAATTCGAATATCAACGCCGGCTTTAAAGGCACGATACCCCATCTGTAGAGCGGATTCGGCAAATAATTCTTTATGAGGGGCGCGCCCGGCCAAGACCAGCTGTCCTCCTAACCCGGCTTTTTTTTCAAATAGTACCACATCATGGCCACGATCTTTTGCTACTCGGGCTGCTTCCAAACCGGCGGGACCACCGCCAATTACCAAAACTTTCTTTTTTATTGCCGCCGGAGTAATAATTACTTCCCGTTCATGACCGGTAGCCGGATTAAAAATGCAGCTAGTTCCCAATCCCCTAAACAGCCTACCGACACAACCTTGATTGCAGGCAATACACCGTACTATTTTGTCTGTTTGCCCGGTCATGGTTTTTTTTACAAAATCAGGATCAGCCAGCTGCGGTCGCCCAAGTGAGATAAAATCGGCCATGCCGTTTTGTAATATCTCCTCGGCCAAGTCCGGGTTATTAATGCGGCCGGCAACAATAATAGGAACATTAGTTTTTTTCTTTATTTCTGCTGCATTGGCAGCATTTAATTTTTGCGGCAAAAAATATGGCGGTACAGTATACGGCAGTGCATCATAGCAGCCCTGTGAGATATCTAAGGCGTCGACTCCGGCTTCTTCATAAAGCTGTGCTGCCGCTATGCCCTCTGCCAGGTCAATACCGCCAGGAACATTGGCCTGAGCGCTGAGGCGGAAAAGAATAGGAAAATCTGCGCCGACATTGGCACGTACGGCTTTGATTACCTCACAGCCGAAACGGGCACGGTTTTCTAAACTGCCACCGTATTTATCAGTGCGCAGATTGGTGTAGGGGTTTAAAAATTGATCTATTAGATAGCCATGTGCTCCATGAATTTCTACTGCCTCAAAGCCTGCTTCTTTTGCGCGGCGTGCTGCCAGGCCAAAACTTTCAACAATTTCCTGAATTTCTGTTAATGTTAAAGCGCGTGGTTCCTCATTAATAAAATTATTTTTAACGGCAGAGGGTGCTACCGGCTGCCCGCCAAAAGGCTTACCGGAAGTTTGCCTGCCGCCATGCCAGAGTTGAATACAGGGGATACCGCCGGCTTTTTTGATTGCCGCAGCTAAACGTGCCAAGCCGGAAATAAACTTATCGTCATAGATACCAAGAATAGTTGGTGACTTTGATGTCTCATGTACAGCGGCAATTTCTACAATATTCATGGCACAACCGCCCATTACCCGGCGTACATGATAATACAGCAACTGTTGTTTGGGCTGTTCGTCCTCCACATAGCCGGTTCCCATGGGGGGAAAGATGGCACGATTTTTTAGTGTGAGCTTGCCAATTTTGCCTGGAGAAAGAAAGATTTTATACATTTTTTCAAACCTCCCATTTGCTGTGTTAAGGGTAGTATGAACTTAAGAATGTAAAATAATTATGCCGGAGGAGAAGGTTGTGTTAATTGTTAAGTAAGATTACATGCAAAAGGAAATATGGTGAAAAAGCAGGATTTATTATGCTGGGCACGAATTTATTTCCAAGAAGCGGGAAATTCTAACAAGAAAGGACCATTACCAGAAACTTTTGCAGGTAATGGACAAGTAATGATGATGTAATAAGCAGACGGAGGAGAGAATAGTGCTAAAGCCAGGTTTTGAGCGGCATTTGATAGAAGACAACCGGCAGGGGGATGAGCCTGAAAAGAAAACTAGTACCAAAATTCGCGCTCGCATCCGCTTTGATTATCGCGGCAAAGCCCGTCCGGCCCGCTTTTTCTTTGGCGGCAAAGATTCGGAGTCTGCGGCAGCGGAATTACGCGAACAGCAAGCTGCCTTGTGGCGGAATGTTCCTGTGCAGGGCGTATTTGTGGAAAATATTGAAGTCGGTGAAATCTATTCCGTTTATGATGAAGAAGCGGATGATGAGGTGGCTTATGCTCCACTGGAATTGGAAGTTACAGCCGATTCTTTGGGGGCGCTTGTACGTTTCGCCGTCAAGGAAGAATTTCGTCGTCTCATGATTTTAGAACCTGACGACTTAAATCTTTCTATCCGTGAAATGGAGCATATTTTCTTTGAAGTTTACAATCAGGTTAAAACACAATGGATGCAGCGTATTAAGCGTTATGCAGATTAAAATAGTTATCTACTGAAAAGTTTAAAGCGGCTTTAGCCGCTTTTTCTCTCTTGGTAAAAATATTATTAAAAGATCTTGGAGGTAATGGAGTGCGGATAATCGTTGTCGGTGGCGGACCTGCAGGTATGATGGCCGCTGGTCATGCCGCCCAAGCCGGGGCAAAAGTAATACTGCTGGAAAGAAACAGAAGACTGGGCAGAAAGTTAGCCATTACCGGCAAAGGAAGAGGTAACATCACCAATGCCGCCGATATTGAAAGCATGATTCGGCAGTATCCGGGTAACGGCCCCTTCCTTTATGGCCCTCTTTACCGTTTTAGCAATGAAGACTTGCGCAATTTCTTTCAGACTTTAGGGGTGCCCACGGTGGTAGAAAGGGGCGGCCGGGTTTTTCCTGAGAGCCAAAGAGCCCAAGATATAGTGTCTGCCCTAGAAAAATTTTTAGCTAGTAATAATGTAGAAATTAGAAGGGAAAGCCGTGTCACATCTCTTTTGTTAAGTAATGGCAGAGTAGAGGGTGTAAAATGTAATGATGAAGTTATATCTGCCGATGCGGTAATTGTTGCTACCGGCGGTGTATCTTATCCGGCTACCGGTTCAAGCGGTGACGGTTATATTTTGGCTAAACAGGCAGGCCATACTATTATTGAGCCCTTGCCTGCTTTAGTACCGTTGGAAACAAAAGAAAAATGGGTTAAAGATATCACCGGCCTTGCCTTAAAAAATGTCACTGCCAAGCTGTATGTGAACGAGCAGTTGATTGCTGAAGAATTCGGCGAAATGCTTTTTACCCACTATGGAATCAGCGGACCAATTATTCTGACCATTAGCCGGCAGGCGGTGATGGCCTTGGCCCAAAAGAAGCAAGTGCAAATAAAACTGAATTTAAAACCGGCATTGACAGTAGAACAGCTGGATGCAAGAATTTTAAGGGATTTTAAAAAGAATATCCGCAAGCAATTTAAAAACAGTTTAAATGATCTGTTGCCGCGACGACTGATTGATACTATTATTCAAATAGCACAAATTCCACCGGAAATGCCGGTTAACCAAATTAGCAAAAAACAGCGGCAGGCTCTGCTTAGGACACTGACGGAGCTGACCTTGCACATAAAATCTGTTCGCCCTTTAAGCGAAGCCATAGTTACGGCAGGCGGCGTGGCTGTCTCGGAAATTCAGCCAACGACAATGGCTTCCAATTTAGTGGAAGGGCTTTATTTTGCCGGGGAAGTAATTGATGTTGATGGAAATACCGGCGGTTATAATTTACAGGCAGCATTTTCTACCGGTTATGTAGCCGGTGTTTCTGCAGCAAAAAAGGAATAAATCACTTAGGCTCCGGCATACTCTTTGATAGAAGGGGGGGCTGTAGCGTGAATTTTGAAAGGTGGTTTCGAGAGCGGACAAGTCGCTTTGAACGCTTATTGATTAAAAGCGTAGGTGTAATGCTGTTTATTTTGTTTGTCACACAAGCCTTATTAATACAGCCGGATTTTCGCCATCTGCTGAGCTTGGTAGATAAGCAGGAAGGCACAGCCGTAAATGAGCCCGGCCAGCCTGCTATTTCCCGTCCCATAAGAGATGAAAAGGAGCGTTTTCTTCGTTTAAGTATTATTAATGAAGTTGATGGTGAAGGAATTAATGTGCTGGTAAACGGTGAAGCGGTAGCAACTTTTGGCAGCAGTGATTCGGTACTGGTTCCTGTACATGATGGTGATCTGGTTGAAGTTGACGGCGAAGTGCCGGCAGAGGATGTGGTAATTGCCGTTACTTCTGTTTCAGAGGGGATCATTTCCCCGGCAGAGGGCAAGCAAATTACTTATTTTGGGCAACCGGAAACAGTTTCCTTTATTACCGTCGGCGCAGAAAATAGCTTGTCGGAAGAATGAACTAACTAATTGAAAATACTTGCCAAATGAAATATAATAAGCTATCATCTTAAATATAGTGGTGTTGGTAGGAGGACTAACTGTGGGTTGTAGCGTTGTGAGAGGGATTCGCGGAGCCATTACTGTTTCTAAGAACAGTAAAGAAGAAATATTGCAGGCAACAAAAGAATTATTACAGGAAATGACTGCTGCCAATAATGTACAGCAGCAAGAAATTGCCAGTATTATCTTTTCAGCCACTCCTGATTTGACGGCTGCTTTTCCTGCTGCTGCTGCACGCGAACTTGGTTGGACTCATGTCCCTCTACTTGATACTGTAGAAATGAGTGTTCCTGCATCTTTACCCCTTTGTATAAGGGTTTTAATGCATGTAAATACACAGCTGAAACAGACAGAAGTGAAACACATTTATTTAAGGGAAGCGAGCCTCTTGCGCCCTGACCTTTCTCGAGACAACACCTAGTGTGTTGTTTTTGTTGTGCATTTTTTCTGGAAGAGGGAGATTATGAAGGCAAAAATTGCAATTGACGGTCCTGCCGGCGCAGGAAAAAGTACTGTTGCACGCGCTGTGGCAAAAGAATTAGGGCTGGCATATCTAGATACCGGAGCGATGTACAGGGCCATTACACTGGCTGCACTGCGCGCCGGAGTTGATTTTAATGACAGCCGGGCCTTGGCTGATTTAACTGAAAGCGTTGAATTAGATATCCAAATAGGCAGTGACGGCGAAAATATAATTTTTTTAAACGGGGAAAATGTGAGCGAGGAAATTCGCGAGCCGGAAATTAACAGTAATGTTTCTTACGTGGCACGTTGTCCGGAAGTGCGAGAAATTATGGTTAGCAAACAACAAGAAATTGGCCGTCGCGGCGGGGTAGTAATGGACGGGCGAGATATCGGCACAAAAGTTATGCCCGAAGCAGAATTTAAATTTTTTCTGACCGCATCACTTGAGGAACGGGCGCGCCGGCGATTAGCTGAATTAAAGGCAAAAGGCATTAATTTAACATTGCCGCAAATGATTGAAGAAATCAGAACACGTGATAAAATTGATTCTGAGCGCGAATGTTCACCTTTACAGGCCGCTCGAGATGCAATCTATCTTGATACAACGGAAATGACAATAGAACAGGTTGTCAAATATATTGTAGATATTGTTGTGGACAGCAAATGAGGGAATGTAATGGCTTATTGTTTTTTTCGTCTGCTATTTAAAATTATTTTTGCCTTATTTTTTCGCTTGGAAGTGTATGGGAGAGAGAATATCCCGTCGGAAGGACCTTTTATTCTTTGTGCTAATCATTTTTCTTTTTTGGATCCCCCGCTTGTTGGCACATTGACAAATCGTACAGTCCGTTTTATGGCGAAAGAAGAATTATTTAAAATACCTATCCTAGGAAAAATTATTACATCACTTCAAGCATTTCCGGTGAAAAGAAATACGGCTGATCGCAGAGCCATCAGAATTGCTCTGGAAACATTGAAAAATGGCCGTGGTCTAGGTATTTTCCCGGAAGGAACACGCAGCCGTACAGGCGAGCTCCTGCCTCCGCAGGCAGGTGTTGCCTTGATTGCAGTAAAAAGCAAAGCGCCTGTGGTGCCTATCGGTATTATTGGTCCTTATCAACTTTTTAAACCGCTGCGTGTATTTATCGGTACGCCTTTAAGTTTTCCCGAATATTATGATGTCAAAATTACAGGGGAAGAATTAAATGAGATGGCACAGCAGATTATGCAGGAGATAGCCCGGCTGCGCCAAGGTAATAATGGGGTGAAGATACACTGAAAATTATTCTTGCAGAAAAAGCCGGTTTTTGTGGTGGTGTTAAGCGGGCAGTAGATTTAGCCGTAAATGCCACCCAGACAAGACCGCTATATTCATTAGGACCGTTAGTTCATAATGAAAATGTAATTAATTATTTAAAAAAAAGAGGCGTGATTGTTGTAGATGATTTAGAAGCAATACCAGATGGAGCTGCTGTTATTATTCGCTCACATGGTGCCAGGCCGGAAATTTTACAAAAAGCCTCCGAAAAACAACTCACCATTATTAATGCCACCTGCCCCTTTGTGCAAAAATTACAGAAGCTGGTTAGGGAGTTGACGGAGCATGGACAGCAGGTAGTAATAGTTGGTGACCGCCAGCATCCGGAAATACAGGGTGTACTGGGCTGGGGGCAAGATCGGCCTTTTGTAATTCAAACAGCTGAGGAAACAGAACAATTAAGCGGATTGGATTCCACACAAGCCGTGGCTGTTGTGGCTCAAACAACACAACGGCTTAGTATTCTGGAAGAAATAGTGGAAAAACTAAAAACGATAGTACCGGTAGTTAATATATATAATACCATTTGTAAAGCGACGACTTTACGGCAGGACGCGGCCAGAGAATTGGCACAAAAAGTCGACGCAATGGTGGTAATTGGCAGTAAAAGCAGCAGCAACACGCGGAAATTGGCGGCAATTTGCCGGTCTGCCGGAGCCAAGACCATCGAAGTTGCTGATGCTACTGAACTGGATACCGCTCAATTGCAAGGGTTGAGGACAGTCGGGGTGACTGCCGGTGCTTCAACACCCGACTGGGTGATAAAGGAGGTTATTGGTAAGATGGAAAAAGAACTCAATTTGGAAAATCAAGAAGAGCAGGAGCAGGCGACAGTGGAAGAATCCCCCATGGAACAGTCACTGCGTGATTTTTCTCTGGGAGATGTGGTCACAGGCACTGTGGAACAAGTGTCGGACGAAGAAGTTTTAGTTAATATTGGCTATAAGAGCGAAGGCGTACTGCCTCGCCAAGAAGTTATATTATCTTCTGATCAGACACTCTCTTCGGCCTTTGAAGTAGGACAGAAGCTTGAAGTTCAGATTAAGAAAATTGATGAACAAGAGGGAAGAATAATTTTATCACGTAAAGCTCTGCAAAAAGAACAAAAGTGGCAGGAGCTGGAGGAAGCTTTTGAGCAAGGAACAATTCTTACAGGAATAGTGAAAGAGACTGTTCCGGCAGGAATGGTTATTGACCTGGGTGACGGTTATGAAGGGTTCATGCCAGGCTCGTTGGTTGATATTCGCTTCATTCCTGATTTCAGCGAATTTTTAAATCAGGAAGTTAGGTTCAAAATCATTGAAATGCGTAAAGAAAGGCAAAAGATAATTCTTTCCCGCAAGCAAGTTTTAGAAGAAGAAGCGCAGGCGAAAAAAGAAGAAATTCTGCATTCCCTTAAACCCGGCCAGATTATTCGCGGTACTGTAAAACGTCTTACCAATTTCGGAGCTTTTGTCGATGTTGGAGGCATTGATGGGTTAGTACATATCTCTGAAATTGCCTGGCATCGTATTGAAACACCGAGTGAAATACTTAGTGTGGGCGACGAAATTGACGTAAAGGTGACGGAAGTAATTCCGGAAAGGGAACGTATTGGTTTATCATTGCGGCAGGCACAACCAGATCCTTGGACGCAAATTGATGACCAATACAAAGTGGGAGACATTGTAGAAGGTAAAGTCACACGTGTAGTTGACTTTGGTGCTTTTGTGGAATTAATTCCGGGTGTGGAGGGACTTGTCCATATTTCACAAATTGCTGATTACCATGTTAAGCATCCTTCTGATGTCTTAACACAAGGCCAAGTTGTAAAAGTGAAAATCCTTGACATTAATACTGAAGCTAGACGTATTAGCTTAAGCATGCGTGAAGCAGCACCCAGACCCAAAAGAGAACCACAGCCTCAAGTAAAACAACAGCAGGAAACAGGTACGGGTTTAACTCTGGGCGATGTTTTTGGTGATTTATTTGATGACCTCAATAAGGATAAATAAAAGATGACGCGGCAGGAAAGAAAATTGGATCATCTGCGGTACGCTGAGTCTTTGGCGCTTACAGATGCTGATTTTAGTGAGGTGGAGTTGCTTCACAACTGCCTGCCGGAAACTGATCTTGCAGAATTAGACTTATCTACTAAACTGGCTGGTTTACCATTGTCGGCACCATTTCTTATTAATGCAATTACAGGAGGGGTTGCGGAAGCGATCGAGATAAACCGCAATTTAGCGGCTGTGGCCAAGGCAGCAGGTTTTGCCATGGCTGTGGGCTCCCAGATGGCGGCTTTAGAGAATCCCGCTCAGTGCAAAAGTTTTCGCATTGTGCGGGAGGTATATCCCCAAGGCATTATTTTTGCCAATATTGGCGCTTATGCAGATGCTGAACTGGCAAAGCGCGCTGTAGAAATGATTGAAGCGGATGCTTTGCAAATCCATTTAAATGTACCACAGGAATTGCTAATGGCGGAAGGAGATACTAGTTTTCGTGGATACCGTAAACGTATAGCAGAGATTATCAAAGCCGTAAAGGTTCCCGTTATCATCAAGGAGGTAGGCTTTGGTGTCGCCAAAGAGCAGGCCGCGCTGTTCCAGGAGTTGGGTGCAGCTGCCATTGATATTGGCGGCAGGGGTGGCACAAACTTTCTAGAAATAGAAAGCAAACGTGGTCGGTATACTCTTAATCATGAGCTGCTAAAGTGGGGTATCAGCACTCCTTTAAGCATCTTGGAAGCCAGAACAGGTGCTCCGGCTTTAGATATTGTAGCTACCGGAGGTATAAACAATGGCTTGGCAGCAGCCAAGGCAATTTCTCTGGGAGCTTCGGCAGTTGGCATGGCCGGTCTACCGTTAAAAGTATTGCTTGCAGCAGGACCGGAAAAATTGCTTACTTGTTTACAGCAAATTTTGCATGAACTAAAAATGGTAATGATGATGACCGGCTGCTTTGCCGTTAAAGAATTACAGCGTGTTCCCGTTGTTATTACCGGCAAAACCAGGGAATGGATGCTGGCACGGGATTTAAAAAGAGAATAAAAACAAATGCGAATCGCCAAAGTTATATTTGGCGATTCTTTTTTTATCTTCCAAATCGCATAAATCCTAACATTTCTGCGAAGGCTATACCCAGCAATATTTACAGCTGGAGGTGTAGGATTTATGACTTTTGGCATGCTTGTTCTGGTTGCCGTTGCCATTGCCATTTACTTGGGTACCGCACAACGGGTGTTAGACAGGTTAAGGCTGACGGATCGAGTGGCACTGCTTTTTGTCGGTGCGATGGTGGTGGGAGGTTTCCTTCCCGATATCCCATTAAGCGATAATGTGGCCATAAATATAGGTGGTGGCATTATTCCTTTTATTTTGGCTGTTTATTTGATTGTAAAAGCAGGAACTGCCAAGGAGAAAATTCGTGCAGTTATAGCTGCCATAATTTCTTCTGTGGCTGTTTACGCAGCGATGAAAATACTGCCTACAGAGCCAACTTACAATAGTTACCTTGATCCGTTATACATTTTTACAATTATTGCGGCTGTAGTAGGTTATTTAGCTGGACGTTCCCGCCGCTCTGCATTTATTGCCGGCTCCATGGGTTTATTATTAACAGATATTTATTCACGGCTGGAGGTAGCCCTGCGTGGTGGGTCCGGCAATATGGTAATAGGTGGTGCCGGTGTATTTGATGCAGTGGTAATAGGCGGCATTTTAGCACTCTTAATTGCGGAAGTTTTTGGTGAAGCGAGAGAAAGAATTCAAGGTGGCCCGGCCGGAGACAGGCCACAAAGCCTGCGGCAGGGCTTGGCTGATGCGGAGATCAGTGAAGAACTGGATCAAAACGAAATTAAAAAGAGTAAGGGTGATGAGGAGGGATTTCAAGGTGAAGAATAAATATTTCTCCCTAAAAAATTGTTTTCTTTTGTTTTCTGTTTTTGCTTTATTTCTTTTTATCCTTATTGCGCCGGTTTTAGCTGATGAAATGGTTGATGGTGACCATCTCCCGGGACAAATCTATACCATGGTTGACGAAGAGGGTGAGGTCATCATGCGTACAGCCAGAGAAATTACAGTTGGTGACGAATATATTAATGCTGCCAACAATTATTACCGTGTAATATCCGTCGAAAACAAAAAAGCAGTAGCTAAAAAGATTGAAAGGGCTGCGACTGTGCTGCCGCAGGGGGAAGGCTGGTTAAGCCGGCTTGAAAAGAAACTGCGCAATGCTCTGCCTGTACAACAACAGGGTGAACAAAAGACAAAAAAAATAGCCATTTACAGTTCCCATGGCGCCGAATCATATCTTAAAGGCGACGGTACGGAGAGTAAAGATCCCGGCGGCGGTATTTTGGATGTGGCCGATTCCTTGCAAAAAAATCTAGAGGAAAAGGGCATTACGGTAATTCGCTCCAAAGAGCCACATACACCACACGATGCAGGGGCTTATCAGCGCTCACGCCGTACAGTGGAAGAGGCTTTAAAGGAACAGCCAGATGTCTTGATCGATGTACATCGTGATGCAGTTCCTGAAGAAGAGTATCTTACGGAAGTAAAAGGGAAAGAACGTGTACAAGTGCAGTTGGTTGTGGGTAGACAAAATCAAAACCGTGCTAACAACCAGGAATTTGCCGAAGGACTGAAAAAAAAGGCAGACGAAAAATATCTGGGCTTAATTAAAGGAATTTTTATGGCTCGTGGTAATTATAACCAGGATATGTCGCCAAGAGCCATTTTAATAGAGGTGGGGTCTCATACTAATGATAAGGCCCAGGCCCAGGAAACCATGGATTTATTTGCGGAAGTACTAAATGATTATGTCTATGGTACGGCGGAAGGAGAACAAGCCGCCGGTCCAGCCCCCACAACTTCCAAAGGAGCAGGCGGTACTGCTTTGCGTACCGTATTATGGTTGATAATTGGCGTAGTGATTGCGGTTGCTGTCTATCTATTAATCAGTACCGGCGGTTTTACGCAGATGAAACAAAAGTTATCTGATTTTAGAAACAAGGAAATGGCTAATTTTTTAGGAGGAGCCCAGCAAGAAGAGAGCGACGGTCAGAAAAATGGTGAAGAGGACGGAGGGCCGGAAGGGAGCTGAGGAAAATGGAAAAAGATATTCTGACGATTATATGTGGCGTTGCCATGGGAACGGTGGCCCGCTACTGGATGATGCGCCGCGATTTTCGTCAGTACCCTTCTTACCCTCATGCCACAGTTACTCATTTAGCTTTGGGTTTTGTGGCAGCTACTCTGGGGGCAGTGGCCATTCCTGCCATTGCTGCCAAGGAATATACGGCAGTAACTTTTTTGGCCCTGGCCGCTACTCAATTTCGTGATGTGCGGAATATGGAGCGGGAAATGCTGTCAGCTTTGGAGCAATCAAAACTGGTATCAAGGGGGCCGGATTTTATTGAAGGTATTGCCCGTACTTTTGAAGCGCGAAATTATTTAGTCGTTTTTGTTTCTTTAACAACTTCCCTTTTTGCCTTTATTTTTTCACCCCTAGCCGGAATTTTGGCCGGAGTTTTTGCTATGTTGTTGGTGCGCCGTTTTATGCGTGGTTATCTTGTCCGGGATGTGGCTAAAGTTAGGCCTGCCAAAGTGCATTTTAATGGGCCAAATTTGTTTGTCGAGGATATCCATATTATGAATATTGCGTTACCGGAAATTAAAAAGATTTATGAGGAACGAGGCCGCGGTGTAATAATAGAACCTCTAAATGATAATGGGCGTGAAATATTGGCCAATGTTGGCCAGAGACAGGCCATTGCCCATGATACTGCTATGCTGTTGGGCGTACACCGAGATGTAGATACAGCAGAATTTACTCCTCTTGTACGCCGAAAGTTAGATACAGGCAGAGTGGGTCTGGTTATTGTCCCCATTGAACCGGATATAGAATGTATAGTGGAGGCGGTAAAAAATGTGCCTGTTTTGGAAAGCGCCTTTGTTAAACCCCTGCAAGCAAAAGTTGGCCGCAGTGCTGCTGATTAGGAGGGCAGCAGATGGAGATTACTATTGCTAAAGTTATTTTAGCAGCCGTTACAACAAAAAAAAATCAGCATCTTGTAGCGGGAATACCGGTTTTTTATGCTGAAACAGATGAAGAAATGATTAAAATGGCTACTATTCTTTCTCGTGTTTTGGAAGCTGTAGCCCATGACATGGAAAACGGTGTCTATATAATTGTTAAACATTGACATATATTTTAGGAGGAACTGATGGCGGGTAAGCGTATAATCTATCATTGTTATGGGGGAGCGCATTCTTCCGTGGTAGCAGCAGCATTGCATTTAGGTAAGCTCAGTCCGGACAAAGTTCCTTCCGCTGCCGAATTGTTAAAATTGGCGCTCTTTGACAGACAAACAAATGACGGACATGGCCAATTACATTTTTTTGGTTTTGATGAATGGCAAAACCAGGTATATTCTGTAGGGTGCCGCAACGTGGGAGAAACGGTGGAAAAATTTTTACTAGGGGTGGCTAAAATTTTAGGCGTAAGTCAGGAGCTTCTTTTTGTTGACACTTTGCACTGTGTCTCATTGAAGATGCGTATAGGCGGCTATATTTCGCGTCGTTTAGGTTTAATCTCACTGGGACGTCCTCTAGTTGTTGCAGGGACCAGGGAAGCATATACCAATTTAGCAGCATTGGTGCATCGGGTTAAAGCAGAGGTTAACAGATGAATTATATTTATCTTGGACTTGCTGATTTGTATCTGCCTGCGGCAGCAGCTGCCATTCATTTGCAAAAGATTAAGGGAGATAGTATTCCTACATACCAAGAATTGTTGTCATGCCCCGGTTTTCGGGTCATGGACAAGGAGGATGATGGGCGCCTTATCTGGATTGGGCAGGCGGGAAATGGTGACAATGTATATATTGCGGCGGTGAAAGAGCATCCGGAAATATTTATGCGTGCTGCGGTAAGTCTGCTGGCTGCCTATCATGCCATGGAGGAAGTAAAAGTAATTCCCTGTATGCCGGAAAACCCGCAGATTGGTTATTGGTGCTGTAGATTAAAAAAGCTTGGCCTTGTTGATCTTGCCAACCGGCTGGGCGCGCTTTTGGTGCGCAACAGATTTGGGGAAATTAAAAATATTGTTAACCATTTATAAAATACCTCCTGCTAATGAATGGAGGTATTTTTACGTTAGTGTAAAATTACTATAGGTATTTAGAAGGGAATTGACTTCTAATTACAGAAAAAGACTTCACCGTCCTGTTCGGGGACGAGTAACTAAAAACTAGTCACTCAAGAGGTGAAGTCTTATGCAAT
>JAAZIQ010000085.1 GCA_012800795.1 Bacillota bacterium | reverse complement strand
GATCAGCTTTGAGAAAGTTAAATGAACGTTGTTTCGTGTAAATGATGTGGGGTTCAATAAAACCTAAAGTGTCTTGACACTATCAAGTCTTTAGTAAACAATTGACGCCGGTCGGCAGTTATGGTAAACTTTAGTTGGCGATTTTGTCAGAGGGAGTAACGTCTGCCTATTTGGCAGGATAAAGTCGTCATTACGGCATTGTTGCCCGGCTTTATATTAAAACGTGAGACTCTGCGTCCTTTCTTGCTGATGCAAAAAAGGATGTAGAGTCTTCTTGTTTTAGCATAAAAAACAGCTTTCCTGAAAAAATACAAACAAAACATAAGGGGTGTCGGAAGTGTGGTTTACAAAATCGCAGGAAGAGGTACTGCAGGAGTTAAATGTGGAACGTGCGGTGGGGCTTACTGATGAAGAGGCTCAAAAAAGGCTGGAACAATATGGTGAAAATAAGTTGAAAGGTAAGCCTAAAAAAAGCATCTTGGCCCTCTTTTTTGCTCAGCTGCAGGATATGTTGATTTATGTTTTGCTGGGCGCAACTTTGATCACTATTTTAATCCAGGAATATGTGGACGCCTTAATTATTTTGCTAGTTGTTATTTTAAACGCAGTAATCGGTGTGGTACAGGAATATAAGGCGGAAAAAGCCATAGAGGCCTTGCAGAAAATGACAACTCCCAAGGCTTTAGTCAGACGTAACGGAGAAGTGAGAGAAATTAGTTCAGAAAAAGTTGTTCCCGGTGATATAGTTATTTTGGATGCAGGACGTTTGATTCCAGCAGATTTACGCTTAATTGAAAGTGCAAACTTGCAGGTAGAAGAGTCTGCCTTGACAGGAGAATCCGTTCCTTCTGATAAAGATGCCGCTGCAATTTTGGATGACCCTAAAACGCCCATGGGCGACAGAGTAAACATGGCATTTATGTCTACCTTAACAACTTACGGTCGCGGTGAAGGCGTGGTAGTGGCTACAGGCATGAATACAGAGGTAGGTAAGATAGCCCAGATTCTTGATGACGATCACGAGGAAATGACACCACTGCAAAAAAGATTAGAAGAGTTGGGAAAGGTCCTGGGCTTTATTGCCATTGGCATTTGTGCCGCCATCTTTGTCATTGCACTGTTTCAAAAACGTGATTTATTTGATATGTTTCTTACATCCATTAGCTTGGCAGTTGCCGCTATTCCAGAGGGACTGGCAGCCATTGTGGCCATTGTTTTGGCTCTTGGGGTAACCAAAATGTCTAAAGTCAATGCCATTGTGAAAAAATTGCCTGCGGTCGAAACTTTGGGTTCAGTAAACATTATTTGCTCGGACAAAACGGGTACACTTACGCAAAACAAAATGACGGTCGTAAAAAGTTATACTTTTGACCGCTTGACAGAAATACCGAGAACCGGTGAAAGCTTCCGGGCTGACGGTGATCTGGAGGAACTTATAAAAACACTGGTACTTTGTTCTGATGCTACCTACGAAAATGGTGAAAGTACCGGAGATCCCACGGAGATTGCTCTAGTGGTTTTGGGTGCACGTTATAATCTAGCCAAAACACAACTTGATCAGCACTATAAAAGGGTGGGGGAAAAGCCATTTGATTCAGACCGTAAATTGATGTCAACTTTGACGGAATGGAATGGCGGCTATCGCGTACATACAAAGGGCGCACTGGATAATATTATTAAACTTTCCCGCAGTGTGCTGGTTAATGGTAAAGTTATTCCGTTAACAGAGGAAATGAAAGCGCAATTTTTACAAATAGCTGAAGATATGTCCAATGATGCTTTGCGGGTATTGGGTGCTGCTTATAAAGATACTGAGACGATCATTGATCCGGCAGAGATGGAGAAGGACCTGACCTTGATTGGTTTTGTCGGCATGATTGACCCACCCCGTCTGGAGGTTAAGGATTCCATCCGCAAAGCCAAAAAGGCCGGTATTGTTCCCATCATGATTACAGGAGATCACAGAAATACAGCCGTTGCCATTGCCAAAGAACTCGGCATTGCCACTTCCATAGAAGAGAGCCTGACAGGGGCGGAGATTGACGCGCTTTCGGATGAAGAATTCTCTCAGCGTATTAAAGATTATCGTGTCTTTGCCAGGGTTTCACCGGAACACAAGGTAAAAATTGTAAGGGCGTATAAGGCGCAGGGGAATATTGTTTCCATGACGGGTGATGGAGTTAATGACGCACCTTCACTCAAGTATGCTGATATTGGCGTAGCTATGGGGATTACCGGCACTGATGTTGCAAAAGGTGCCAGTGATATGATTTTGACGGATGATAATTTTACCACCATTGTGCGTGCCATTGAAGAAGGTAGAAATATTTACAATAATATCAAGAAATCCGTTATTTTCCTTTTGTCCTGCAATCTAGGCGAAGTATTTACCATTTTGTTTTCTATTCTTTTCTTTTGGCCGGTACCTTTGCTGCCGACACAAATTTTGTGGATCAATTTAATCACTGATGCTCTGCCGGCCATTGCCCTGGGAGTAGATCCCGGTGATAAAGACGTAATGTCTAAAAAACCTAGAGATCCTAATGAAAGTTTCTTTGCGGAGGGAGCTGGTCTTAGAGCCATTATTGGTGGTACTCTGATTGGGATTTTAACACTGCTTGCTTTCTATTTTGGTATAGCAGAGCATGGCTTTAGTTTAGGTGATGCTAATATTCCTGAACATGTTTTAACCTATGCGCGCACCATGGCATTTGTGGTTTTGGCAGCTTCTCAATTATTTTATTCTCTCACTGTCAGAAATACTACCAAGTCCATTTTTACTATTGGTGTCTTTTCTAACCGTTACTTAATTTGTGCTATTTTAGTAGGTTTTCTGCTGCAATTTGGCGTTATCTCCATACCTTTTTTAGCCGATGCCTTTAGCGTTACGAATCTTAGTATGCATGATTGGGGTTTAGTAATTATTTTCTCTTTAATTCCACTAATTGTTAATGAAGTAATCAAAGTCTTTATGAGATTTGCAGCAGCAAAATAAAATTAAAGGGAGTCGCTTGGGCGATTCCCTTTAATTTATGCAAATACTTAGGTAGCTGGGCGTAGAACTCTAAAATTAATTAATAGCAATTCTACAAAGCGCACAGGAATTTGCTGCCACAAAGGAGAAGACATATTTAACTTTTGTAAAGAAGGAGGGGTTGTTAGATGGCTGACTCGGAACGTTATACCGGTGCCGACGCATTGACAGATGCTTTGGTTAGAGCCGGTGTTTCTTATGTTTTTCTTAATTCCGGCACAGACTATCCGCCCATAATTGAGAGCTGGGCAAAATATGAGGAAAAGGGCCTGCCGAAACCAGAAGTAATACTTTGTCCGCATGAAATGGTTGCTTTAAGTGCTGCGCAGTGTTATGCGCAAATAACGGGACAAGCCCAGGCGGTTTTTGTCCATGTGGATGTTGGTACACAAAACCTTGGCGGCTCCATTCATAATGCCGCTCGCTGCCGGGTACCGGCATTTATTTTAGCCGGACTGTCACCTTATACCATGGAAGGAGAATTGAAAGGGACGCGCAATTCACCTGTTCAATTTATCCAGGATGTATATGACCAGGCCAGTATTGTCCGTGAGTATACAAAATGGCATTTTAAAATTGGCACTGCTAAAAACATTCCCCAATTAGTACAGAGGGCAATGCAAATTGCCCATAGCGATCCTCAAGGCCCGGTTTACCTCATGGCTGCCCGTGAAGTACTGGAAGAAGAAAGCATAAAAGTTGAACTTGATCCAAAATACTGGGGTCCAATAGCACCAAATGGTTTAAATGACAAAGCACTTGAGACATTGGTGGCAGCGCTGCTTGAGGCGGAAAATCCTTTAATTATCACTTCTTATTTGGGTAGAAATCCTGCAGCTGTGCCGGAGCTAGTTAAGCTTTGCGAACAATTAGCTATTCCGGTGATTGAAGGCAGAAGTACTTATATGAATTTTCCCGCCAATCACCCGCTGCATTTAGGTTATGATGTTGGAAAATTTGTACGCAAAGCCGATTTAATTTTAGTCTTAGACTGTGACCTGCCTTGGGTTCCCGCTAATCTACAACCTGCAAAAGATTGCCGTGTTTTTTATTTGGATGTCGATCCTGTAAAAGAAAATACTCCTTTATGGTATATTCCGGCGGAAGCTTATTTGAAAGTTGATTCATATTTGGCTCTGCAGCAGCTTAATAAACGTCTTGCTGCAATGGAAAGCGAAAATAAGGCACGAATTACACAAAGACGTGCTTTGCTTGAAGATGAACATAAAAGAATGAGGGCAGAGTGGAAAAGTAAAGAGGAAATGCAGTCCATAATGACACCGGAATATGTGGTGGCTTGTTTAAGAGAAATTGTGACTGATGATACCCTTATTTTAGATGAGACAACCTCTTTTCACCCTGTTGTGCAAAGGCACTTGCCCCGGAATAAGCCGGGAACCATGATAATGAGCGGGGGAAGTGCGCTGGGTTGGGTCGGCGGTGCTGCTATTGGTGCTAAACTGGCTGTTCCGGAAAAAGATGTGGTGGCTTTGGTGGGCGATGGAACTTATATGTTAACATGTCCGGCCGCTGTTTATTGGACGGCACGCAAATATAAGACGCCATTTTTAACGGTGATATTTAATAACCAAGGCTGGGGAGCACCAAAACTGGCGGCAAAACGTGAGCATCCAAACGGCTATGCTGCCAAGAATGATACTTTTTGGGTAGCACTTGAACCTACGTCACAACTAGCGCATGTGGCTGAAGCCGTTGGTGATGCTTTTGCTCAAACAGTTACTGATCCTAAGGAAGTTAAGAATGCACTGCAGGAAGGCATGGCAGCAGTCAAGGACGGCAAATGTGCAGTAATTAATATTGTTTTTCCGGCCGTTGCCAAACTTTAATTTTAGAATTCAACTGCGACGATAATAAAACCAAAGTCGCAGTTTTTTATTACTATATCTGTTGACGGGTTACTTTGAATCATTTACACTATTAAGTGACTGACCGAGCGGTCACTAGAATGAGGCGCAGGGGGAGTAAAAATGCTGGCCAAATTAAGTGTGGAAAGAAAATATACCGTATTTGTTGCCGTGGTGGCAGTTATAATTTTAGGCATGGTATCATTTATAAATTTGCAAACAGATTTGCTACCCAAAATTGATTTACCGTATTTGCTGGTAATGACGTCTTATCCGGGTGCCAGCCCGGAAGAAGTGGAAATGGTTGTGACCAGACCAATAGAACAAGTTATGGCTACGGTTAATAATATCAAAAATGTTCGTTCTATTTCACGCGAAAATTCTTCAATTGTTATTCTGGAATTTAATAATGATGTAAATCTTGATTCTGCCACCATTGAAGTAAATAACAACCTTGATTTAATCAAATCAGCTTGGCAGGACAATGTGGGCTCGCCCGTGCTGATGCGCTTAAACCCGGAAATGATGCCGATTTTGGTGGCGGCTGTAGATATTGAAGGAAAAGATATAGCCGAAGTGTCACGGATTACAAAAGAAGAAATTATTCCCTCTTTAGAAAGTGTTAATGGAGTTGCTTCCGTTTCAGCCGTTGGTTTGTTGGAAGAAAAAATCGAAGTAGTCATTAGTGAGGAAAAGATCGAGGAAATTAACAGTAAAGTGTTGGCTGGCGTTGATGCTAACCTGGCGCAGGCTGAAAGAGAGCTTTTAACAGCAAAAAAAGAGATTGAAAAGGGCAAAGAGCGGCTAGTAGAGGAGAATGCCAAACAAAGTGAAAAAATTGCAGAAGGTGAAAAAGCCATTGCTGCGGCACGGGAGCAAATAACAGCTGCAGAAAAACAAATTGAAATTAGCGAATTAGGGCTAATACAGGCAAAACAGGCGCTGTTAAATGCATTAGATTTGCTGGGTAATGGTGCATCGGGACAAGAAATATTGGATTTTCTAAAAGATAAGGGTATACCGCTGGAGCAGAAGGATTTTGGTGATCTTCAGGGCTCCCTGAAGACAGTGCTGGAAGAAAAACTGGCGGAGCTTGATGCAGAGCTGTCACAAATTCAGGAGCAGAAGGCTCTTTTGCAAGTACGGCAGCAGGAATTGAACACAAAAGAAAAAGAATTGGCGGAAGGTAAGAAACTGCTGGCAGCTGAAATGGAGAAAGCTAAAACGCAGCTGTTGAGTGGTGAAATCACTTTAAACACTAAATTGGCAGAGTTTGAGGCTGCCAAAGAAGAAGCATTTAAAAAAGCTTCACTGCAAGGAATGCTGACACCGGAAATGATTGCAGGAATTTTGGCTGCTCAAAACTTTGCCATGCCGGCCGGTTATATCAATGAAGAGGGAGCAGAATATCTGATTAAGGTCGGCAATAAAATAAAAGATATTGATGAGTTAAAAGGCCTTGTCCTTTTTGATACAGCTATTGATGGCGTTGGTAAGATTTATCTGGAAGATGTGGCTGAAATAAGGCTGCGGGATAATGGGGATGAGAATTACGCTAAAATTGACGGTAATGATGCTGTTATTTTGCTGTTGCAAAAGCAAAGTAACTATTCAACTGCAGCGGTATCAGATGATATTGCAGCAAAAATTGACGAGTTAACCGAAAAAAACAGTGAGCTGCATCTGACAACTTTAATGGATCAGGGCATGTACATTGATATTGTCATAGATTCGGTGCTTGATAATCTTATCTACGGCGGCATATTGGCTGTTTTAATTCTTTTGGTTTTTTTAAAGGATTTAAAGCCAACGATAGTTATTGCCTTATCAATTCCCATTAGTGTCATTTTTGCTTTAGCCCTGATGTACTTTACAGGTTTAACTCTAAATATTATCTCTTTGGCAGGCCTTGCGCTAGGCGTTGGCATGCTGGTGGATAACTCCATTGTAGTTATTGAAAATATTTATCGTCTAAGAAGTGAAGGCTTGTCGCCAATCCAAGCTGCGATAGAGGGAACAAAGGAAGTAACGGGCGCCATTGCAGCATCTACCCTGACTACGGTTTGTGTCTTTTTACCCATTGTTTTTACCAAAGGTTTGACTAGGCAAATCTTTGCTGATATGGGTCTAACCATTGCTTATTCTCTAACTGCTAGCCTTTTAGTGGCCATTACACTGGTGCCGACCATGGCCTCTTTAACACTGCATAAAACGCAAACGGCAGAGCAGCGCGCTTATCAAAAAATGCTTAATTTTTATGAGCCGATACTGCGCTGGTCGCTGAGGTATAAAGGTGCGGTTTTGCTGTTTGTGACTGTGTTGTTTGTCTTAAGCTGCGTTTTAGCTTTTTCCCTGGGTACTTCATTTCTCCCGGAAATGGATGCGCCGCAAATGTCCGTTAGCATTGAAATGCCGCGGGAGACAGAACTTGCAGACACAATTGCGATGACGGAAAAGGTAATAGAGCGCATTGAAATAATAGATGATATCGAGACAATTGGCGTATTTCAAAATCCGGTAATGGGTCTTGGTATGAGGGGCGGCAGAGATAATGCCATGTCTTTATATCTGGTTTTAAAAGAAGACAAAGAATTAAGTAACCAGGAAATTGCGGCTGTTATTCGGGAGAAAACCGATGATTTACCCTGTGATATTAGTGTTGTAACCACTAATATGGATATGTCTGCTTTGGGCGGTTCCGGCATCGAAGTGGTTATTAAAGGTCGTGAGCTGGATACACTGCAGGAACTTGCCGGTGAAATAAGCAAGCTGCTGCAGGAGACAGAGGGAACAGACGAGGTTTCTTCAAGTTTAGAGGATAGTGCCGCAGAAATAAGAATTGCCGTAAATAAAGAAAAGGCCATGGAAAACGGCCTGACTGTAGCACAAGTTTATGCCAAACTAAATTCTCTTTTGTCCGATAAAACGGCCACAACTTTATCTGATGTAGATAAAGATTATCCGGTTATTATTGCCGCTAACCGGAAGATGAAGAGGGAAGAGCTGGCGGATTTGGTGCTGCAGGGTACAAAAAACGGTGCTGCAATGGAAGTTAGATTGGGTGATATTGCTGAAATAAGTGAAGGCAGCAGCCCTGCTGCGATTACGCGAGATGCGCAAGTTAGATATTTATCGGTCAGGGCAAGTATTGCTGCTGACGCCAATATTGGTTTAGTCAGCCGTGAAGTGGCGGCAAAATTGGATAATTTAGACCTTCCTAATGGATATCAGGTAGAGCTGGCCGGTGAAACTAAATTAGTAAGTGAATCATTACGTGATTTAATCTATATGATAGCCTTGGCCATTATTTTAATATATTTAATCATGGTAGCCCAGTTTCAGTCGCTGCTTTCACCCTTTATTGTTATGTTTACCATTCCGCTTGCCTTTACCGGCGGTTTGTTGGCTTTAGCTTTAACCGGTTATGACGTAAGCCTGATTGCCATGCTGGGCTTTTTGGTTCTCAGCGGCATCGTGGTAAACAACGGTATTGTTTTTGTTGATTACACCAATATGCTTAGAGAACGGGGTTTGGATACAACAGATGCCCTGATTACCGCCGGGAAAACACGCTTGCGTCCTATTTTGATGACGGCATTGACTACTATTCTTGGTTTATCTACAATGTCGCTGGGTGTTGGTATGGGAGCAGAAGCCCTTCAACCCTTTGCCATTGTCGCCATAGGCGGATTGCTTTATGCCACTATTCTAACCCTATTGGTTATTCCGGTTATGTACGCTCTTTTCCATAAAGCATAGGTAGTGTGACTTTAAAACAGCAGGCCTTGGGCTTGCTGTTTTTCTGTTTTATGCTGATATTTCTAGTTCTAAGGCCAGTATCTATCTTTATGAAAAGGAAATATCCTAACTATGGAGAAATAAAAACTATGTATGCATAGTAAAATGATTAGCAAAATTTAAGAAGGAGACAAAAATGGATATTAAGCAGAAAGATTTTTTTTGTTCCTGGAGTGGTGGAAAGGATTCTTGTTTAGCTTTGTTCTATGCTTTGCAGCAGGGGGGAGTGGCAAAAAAGCTGTTAACAGTTATGATTGAAAGCGGTGAGCGCTCCCATTCCCATGGACTGTCGCTGCCGCTATTAAAAAAACAGGCTGAACTGCTGGACATACCCTTAGTGACAGTGGCGGCAACTTGGGCAAGCTATGAGGAAAACTTTATCAGCACACTAAAGTCAATGCGGGCTGAAGGTATTAAAATGGGTGTCTATGGTGATATTGATTTGGAAGACCACCGCAGCTGGGTACTTAAAGTCTCGCAGGCAGCCGGGATAGAGGCTTATCATCCTCTTTGGCAGAAGCCTCGCCGGGAAGTTTTGGCTGAATTTATCGCTGCCGGTTTTAAAGCTGTGGTGGTGGCGGTAAATGGTAAGCTTTTATCTAAAGATTTTTTGGGCCGGGTGGTAGACCAACAATTGCTGCGTGAATTTGAGCAAGTGGGAATTGACCCGGCGGGGGAAAATGGAGAATATCATACTGCGGTTATTGATGGGCCCATCTTTAAAACCGAATTAAAAATTAAAATTTTGGAGCGGTTGGAACGAAGTGGTTATTGGTTTCAAAATATAGCAGTTTTGTAAAACTGGTAACCCTTATTACTAAAAAAACAAAATAATGGGAGTGCTTGTAAAGAGGATAAAGGAATTTAAATTGGAATGTCGAATCATTTTACTTTGCGGGATCACACTACATGTATAGTGCAGAGCACCTTTCAAGGGGGGATGTTTATCTATGTCAAAAAAAAAAATCATAGACGAGAGCAAAAGTCGCTTTACCGGTATAGAACAGACCAGAACAGCACTCTTTAGAGAATTACGAAAAGCGGGTATTTGTTATATCAAGGACATTCCTTGGGGTACACATCTATGTGTATTTTACGAAACAGATCGCGACTTAATAGATATAGCAGCACAATATTTTCGCGCAGGGTTGGAGAATAATGAATATTGTGTCTGGATAGTTCCGGAAAGTATCTCACCTGCCGTGGCTGTCAGCTCCCTGCAAAAAGTCATTCCTAATTTTGCACTTTATTTACAACAACTTGAAATACTGAAATTTAGTGAGTTTTATCTGAATAATGGAAATTTTAATAGGGATAATATCCTATCAATGTGGGAGAAAAAAGTTGCAGCAGCCCTTGCAGAGGGCTATGAAGGCTTAAGAGTTTTAGGATGCACAAGCTGGGTAAAGAAAAAACACTGGCAGGTTTTTATGGAGTATGAAGCTGCCATAAATAAAGCATTGGCAACACTGCAAATAATAGGCCTTTGCCCTTATCCGCTGGTCAAATATAGCAAGCATGAGATGTTGGAGATTGTGAGTAACCATAATTTTGCTTTTCTCAAAAGCAGATTTGATGAAAATACCATTACTGATTTGGCAAAATATGAAAGAATTGAATTGGTAGGTAAAATGGCGGCCGGTATTGCACATGAAATTAGAAATCCTATGACTGCTGTTAAAGGTTTTATCCAGCTTTTACAGAGCAAAAAGGAATTGGCAGATTATAATGATTATTTCTCGTTAATGATAGATGAATTGGATCGTGCCAATGATATAATTACTGAGTATTTATCTTTAGCGCGCGAAAAGGCCAAAGACATAAAAGAGCATAATTTAAATGATATTTTACGCGCAATTTATCCTTTACTGCAGGCAACAGCTGTAAGAGAAAATGTAGATTTGGTACTTTCAACAGGTGTGATTAAAGATGTTTATGTGGATGCTAAAGATGTCCGCCAGGTAATTCTAAATTTGGCTCGCAATGCCCTGGAGGCAATGCCGGGTGGTGGCATTTTAGCAATTAAAACTTACATGGCTAGTGATAAGGTTGTATTAGAGGTTAGTGATACGGGATGCGGAATTCCTCAAGAAATTTTAGATAATTTGGGAAAGCCATTTTTAACGACTAAAGAAAACGGTACAGGCCTAGGACTGCCCGTTAGCATGAAAATTTTGGACAGTTACAATGCTTCCGTTAATATTAAATCTTCATCAGATGGCACTACTTTCATTATTTACTTTCCCAGTAAAGGAAGCGATGTTTGATTCAAATTATAAAAAATGGTTTTGTAACTTAAGGAAGACGATCAATGGGGCTTCCTTAAGTTATTTTATTTTTGGTTGGAATCTACATATTCTTTTGCATTAAGCACATCAGCTTCACTGGGGATACTTACCTTTGATTTTTCTTTTAATTGTTCAATATCGGCCCAGGCAGCTGTATTATGTTTTTCAATAGGAACTTTCATTTTTTTTTCTTTTTTTTTATTGGGCATAATTGATTCATCCTTTCTTTTGCTGTTTATTTTAGCTTGCCCCGAGAAAGTTTTCTTACACAAGTAGCTGTAACTTTTTTGTAACCAATCTTAATGTCTTTGTAAAGCAATCTGTCTGCCTAGCAGGTAAAATAAAAAAAAAGCAGCAAAGGACAGTGCAAAATGGTTTTTAGTAGTTTATTTTTTTTGTTTATTTTTCTGCCGGCTGTTTTCTTATTTTATTATTTAGCACCGCGAAAGTATAGAAATTTTGTACTGCTATTTTTCAGCCTGTTGTTTTATGCCTGGGGAGAACCTGTGTATCTAATTTTAATGCTTTTTTCCATTTGTGTGAATTTTGTCTGTGGTTTAGCGCTGGAAAAGCATAAAGCAGAGAAGAAAATATTTCGCTTAATTTTTTTAGGTTCTCTTTTTACTAATTTGGGTCTTTTGACTTTTTTTAAGTATGGCGACTTTTTGTTGCGGACTTTAAACCAGCTGTGGGGGACATCTTTGGGCCCACTGGATTTGCCGTTACCCATTGGTATTTCTTTTTATACCTTCCAGGTTCTATCTTATGTTATTGATCTTTACCGCGGTGAGATTTCGGCGCAGAGGGACTTACTTAATTTTGCTCTATATGTATCTCTTTTCCCGCAGTTAATTGCTGGTCCTATAATACGTTATCAACAGCTTGCATCACAACTGGAAGAGAGACAAGAGAGTTTTAACGGCTTCGGCCAAGGTGTACAGCATTTTATAGCGGGGCTGGCAAAAAAAGTGTTAATGGCCAACAGTGTGGGACATCTATGGCATGAGATTCAGCAGATTCCGCCTGCAGAACTTACTACTTTAACGGCATGGCTGGGCATTGTGGCTTTTGCTTTGCAAATTTATTTTGATTTTAGCGGCTACTCCGCTATGGCGGTAGGATTGGGTAAAATGTTTGGCTTTTCTTTTCCGGAAAATTTTCGTTACCCCTATCTGGCGCAAAGTATAACTGAATTTTGGCAGTGCTGGCATATTTCTTTAGGCAGCTGGTTTCGTGAATATGTTTATATCCCTATGGGCGGAAATAGTGTTGGTAAAATAAAACTGTTTCGCAATCTTTTGCTTGTTTGGCTGCTAACAGGTTTGTGGCATGGTGCCAGCTGGAACTTTGTGGTATGGGGGCTTTATTATGGTCTTATTCTTATTATGGAAAAAACTTTTTTACTGCAATTGCTGGAAAAACTGCCGGGTTATGTGCGTCACTTGTATACTTGTTTGTTAGTACTTTTAGGGTGGGTATTATTTGCTTTTGACAAGTTGTCTTTAGGTCTTTCTTATATACAAGTGATGTTCGGCATGCAGGGTCAGGGCTTATATAACCGGGAAACATTTTACCTTTTTAGCACAAATGCCATACTATTAATCATTTTGTTTTTTGCTGCAACTCCACTGGTGTCAAAACTGCTGCAAAAAATTGAGTTTAAAGCAGCAATTCTTCATGCTGTGTTGCAGGCCATTATCTTGGTTTTGGCAACTGCTTATCTTGTTGATGCAAGCTATAATCCTTTTCTTTATTTTCGTTTTTAATTGAGAAGGTCAGGTGATTGTTTTGAGACCTAATAAGAATATTTCAACTGCTGTTTTCTTGCTTTTCCTTACTTCCATCAGCCTGCTGCAAGCAGTGGCGCCCAAGCGAGTTTTTTCAGACACCGAAAACCGCATGCTGCAGCAGAAAGCTGTTTTTTCCTGGGATAAAATACTATCGGGAAAGTATATGAAGGAAATTGAAAATTACCTAAGTGATCAATTTGTCTTTAGGGATTCTTGGGTGAGAATAAAAAATGTTTGTGAGATACTATTGCAAAAGAAAGATAACAATGGTGTATATTTTGGGAAGGAGGGCTATTTGTTACAAAAGCCCGGCCGACTTAATTTAACAATTGCCAGGCAAAATATTGCCGCAATTAACGAATTTGCTGCAGACACCGCACCATTGCCTGTTTATTTATTGCTTGTCCCCAATTCAGTTCAGCTTTTGGAGGATAAGCTGCCGCCCTTTGCTTCTGCAACGGAGCTCGATAAGGTGCGGCAGTTGGTGTCGGCAGAGCACCGGCGAAAAGTTCATTTTCTAGATCTTTATCCTCTACTTGTGGCACATCGGAAAGAAGATATTTATTATAAAACTGACCATCACTGGACAACAAGAGCTGCTTTTTATGCCTACCAGGAACTGGCCCGGGTGATGAAGTTTAAAGCTTTAAGCATTGAAGATTTTTCCCTTATAGAAGTTAGTGATAGTTTTTACGGTGCTCTTTCTGCCAAAAGCGGCCACTTTTTTAGTAAGCCGGATACAATTTTCCTTTTTCAGCCATTGCACGAAATAAAATATCAGGTGGAGTACGTAGATAAGGGCAGAATAAGCAGCAGTTTATATGAATTTGAGCATTTAAAAAAGAGAGATCAGTATAGTGTTTTTCTTGACGGGAACCATGCTTTGATTAAGATTACCACACAAATTGCAAATGGTAAAAAATTGTTGGTAGTTAAAGACTCCTTTGCTCACTGTCTAATACCTTTTCTCATTAATCATTTCGAACAAATTCATATACTTGATTTGCGTTATTATCATGGGAATGTACAAAATTATTGTATTGATAATGAAATTGATGAAATTCTTTGTGTCTATAACACATTAACATTTGCCGAGGAACGTTTCCCGGCTAAACTGGCGGCTAATCTGCAAAAAATAAATTAAGTATTGACATTAACGTTACGTCAAGTTGTATGCTAATATCGTCAGGGGTGGATGCGGATGGAATATACGGTGCAAAAGTTAGGTAGGATGGCTGGTGTTAGTACGAGGACACTGCGTTATTATGATGAAATAGGACTCCTAAAACCAGCCAGAATAAATTCATCCGGCTATTGCTTTGGCAGAGGGGAGAATTAGCATGTCTGATCAGGAAAAATTTGAAGGCTTTAAAGAAAAGATTGTTCGTGAAAATGAGCAAAAATATGGCAAAGAAGCAAGGGAAAAATATGGTGATGAGGCCGTGGAACGCTCAAATCGGGCTCTTTTAAATATGTCAAAGGAAGATTTCCAGCGTATGACAGAACTGGAGCAGAAAATGCGTACCACATTGACGGAAGCATTTAAAGAAGGTGATCTTGCCGGTCCCTTGGCACAAAAGGCTGCAGATTTGCATAAGCAGTGGCTGATGATGGTTTGGGGCGATTATAATAAAGAGGCCCATGCCGGTTTAGCCCAAATGTATGTTGACGATGAGCGTTTTACCGCTTATTATGATCAGGAGCAGCCCGGAACCGCCGCTTTTTTAAGAGACGCCATCAAGATCTACACAGGAGTAAAGTAGTGAAAATGAAAACCCCGCTTTTGGCGGGGTTTTTTTATTTCTGTACTTTTCTGGCCCAAGTATCACGGAGAGTGACAGTACGGTTAAATATCATTTTACCTTCTTTGGCCGCCACGGGATCTAAATAGAAATAGCCTTTGCGCATAAACTGGAAATGGCTGCCGGGGGCGGCTTCAGCTAGAGAGGGTTCTGCAACGGCATCTGTGAGTATTACTAAAGAATCAGGGTTAATGTTATTGGTAAAATCACCGTCCTCCTCATTTTCCGGGTCTTCTTTTGTAAACAAAGTATCATAAAGGTGGACGGTAATTTTAGCAGCATGCTGTGCAGATACCCAATGAATCACACCTTTAACCTTTTTGCCGCTGCTATCATTTCCGCTTTTTGTTTGCGGGTCATAGCTACAGCGCAGTTCAATGATATTTCCTGCTGCATCTTTAATTACTTCATCACAGCGGACGATATAGGCGCCTTTGAGACGAACTTCCTGTCCGGGGGAAAGGCGGTGAAACTTTTTGGGTGGGTTTTCCAGAAAATCTTCCCTTTCGATATAAATTTCGCGGCCAAAGGGAACTTGGCGTGTACCAAAACTGTCATTACCCGGCATATTTTCCAATTCCAGCATTTCCACTTTGTCAGCCGGCCAATTAGTAATAACTACCTTTAAAGGGTCGAGAACAGCCATCACGCGCTGGGCTTTTTTTTCTAAATCACTGCGGATGCAGTGCTCAAACAGTGCTAAATCTACAGTGCTGTCAGCACGCGCAACACCAACGCGCTCCTGGAAATCAGCAATGGCGGCCGGAGTTACACCACGGCGGCGCAGTCCGGCAATGGTAGGCATTCTGGGATCATCCCAGCCTTCAACATAACCTTCCTCTACCAAGCGGCGCAGTTTGCGTTTACTCAAAACCGTATATGTCATATTTAAACGCGCAAATTCTGTTTGCTGTGAGCGTGTTTTTATTACTTCAGGCATTAATTCCAAGGCATTTTCTACGACCCAATCATAGAGAGGGCGGTGGTCAGTATATTCTATGGAACAGAGTGAATGAGTAATTCCTTCCAGCGCGTCGGTAAAGGGATGATCAAAATCGTACATGGGATAAATGCACCATTTGTCACCGGTTCTATGGTGAGTGGCATGTAGGATGCGATAGATAACAGGATCACGCATATTTAGATTGCCTGATGACATGTCGATTTTGGCACGTAGTACACGTTCGCCCTCGGCAAATTCTCCGTTGCGCATTCTGCGAAAAAGATCCAGGTTTTCTTCAACAGAGCGGTTCCTGTAAGGACTTTCCCTTCCTGGTTCTGTCAGGGTACCGCGATATTCACGGATTTCTTCCGGTGAAAGGTCACAGACATAAGCGCGTCCGGCTTTAATTAAACGCTCGGCAAATTCATACTTGAGGTCAAAGGAGTCAGAGGCAAAAAACAAGCGATCTCCCCAGTCTACTCCGAGCCAGCGCAGATCTTCGAGAATTGAATCAACATATTCTTGTTCTTCTTTCACCGGATTAGTATCATCAAAACGCACATTAAACAAGCCATTAAATTGTTTCGCCATATTATAGTTAAGTAGAATGGCTTTGGCATGTCCAATGTGTAGATAACCGTTTGGTTCCGGTGGAAAACGGGTGTGAACTTTCCCGTTATTTTTGCCTTCTTCTATATCCTTAACAATCATATTGTAAATAAAGTTGGATTGTACTTCAGAGCCGTTGGTCATTTGAAAATCAACCTCCATTTTATTCCTTACAAGGGCTTTAGTTTAGCAAAATTGTATAATTTCTACCCTATTATACCAGAGTTTGTCTAAAAGAAACAATTAATAGTATGGTATAATGCTTACTGACAGCAGCAGTAAAGAAAAAATGCGGGGGCGAGGAAATGGCTTTTTCCAGAACATTGGAAGAAAAGACTGTGGCAAAAATGATTGCAATTTACTGCCGTGACAACCACAATTCTAATAGTGAAATTTGTGACGGCTGCAGAAAGCTGTTAAATTACAGTCAGAAAAGAATAGAGAAATGCCCTTTTGGTGAAAAGAAACCTGTTTGTGCTAAGTGCACAATACATTGTTATGCACCGCAGCAGCGGGCTGAAATAAAGAAAGTTATGCGCTATGCAGGGCCAAGAATGCTCTACAAAAGCCCGTTTTTAACTTTACGCTACTTATTTCGTAAAATTTTTAAATCTAATGTTTACTAATTTTTACTTTTTGTTACTTCTGCCGATGTGCAGAATTTTTTTTTAGCATCATTACAAAGGCAATTACTTCTGTATTATTGCCGGTGAAAATGGGAAAACTTGTTTTGAAATAATGTTTTATAGGAGGTCGTCTGGCAAGTGAAAAGGCTGTTTTCCATTTTTATTATTTTGTTGATGACAACTGTTTTATTGGTAAGTTGTGCAGGAGGCGATAAAAAACAGGATAACAATAATGGTAATAATGGTATGTCCTTAGGAGACACCAAACTATATCATGGTTTGGGCACGGCTAAAAATTTCCGTGTTGGCCCCGGCTCTGACAGTGAAGGCGTGCAAGTATACAGCTTTAACTTTGTAATGGCTTCAGTTATTTTTGATGAAAATGACAGGATTGTAGATTCAGAGATAGATATTTTAGAAGTGGCTACGCCCAATTATGATGGAGCCGGTATGCCCCGTTTTTCCGGCTGGCCGGGAAAAGAAGGGTATAATGTTACCGATACGGATACCGGGAAGGTTACAGGTGTTTCGGAAAACACTGAAGAAAGCATTAGTGAAGAAGTCAGTAATTGGAGGACAAAACGCGAGCGCGGCGATGATTATAATATGAATCCCGATAATGATTGGCATGAGCAGATGGATGCTTTTGAAGATTGGTTTAAAGGCAAAACAGTGGCTGAAATTGAAGAATGGTTCAACAAAGGTTTTTCCGACACCAATGGGCGCCCCATTGACCCACAGACTGATAAGGAAGAAGATAAGGCTAAAATTGATAAACTATCTGATGAGGAAAAAGCAGAATTGGAAGATTTGAGATCTACTGCCACCATGAGCTTAAGTGATGCCCACGGAGATATTTTAGGCGCCTTAAAGGATGCTTTTGAAAAACGAAAAGAAGTGGCGCCCCCGACTGCTGATTAAATTGAATGAGATACAGCCCACAGGAAAGTGCACTGTGGGCTGTATTTGTTTATTAAACATTTTGAAAACAAATAAATCCAAGTTTTTTTTTGTGAAAAAGTGTGGTACAATATGGGCAATTAACCTGCTGTTTATTTAGGGGACGAGTTTTTGCACAATTCTTAAAATAAGGGGGAAATCAGCAAGTGCAGTACAGAAAATTTGGTCGATTAGACTGGGAGGTTTCGGCCTTAGGCTTTGGTGCCATGCGTTTACCTACTGTAGATGGAGAGCGGTCAAGTGGAAATATTATCGAAGATGAAGCCATTGCCATGATTCGTTATGCCATTGATCACGGTGTTAACTATATTGATACTGCTTGGCCGTATCATGATGGAAAAAGTGAAGTGGTTGTAGGTAAAGCACTGCAGGATGGTTATCGCCAAAAGGTTAAACTGGCAACCAAATCGCCGATTCGCTTTTACAAGCAAGCAGAAGATTTTGAGCGCTTTTTAACTGAACAGTTAGAAAGATTGCAGACTGAACAGATAGATTTTTATCTTTTACATGGTTTAAATAAGAGATCATGGGAAAACGTGGTATTAAAGTATGATTTGCTGGCAAAAGCAGAGAAGGCTAAAAAGGATGGGTTGGTTTCCCATCTAGGCTTTTCCTTCCATGATGATTTGGAAACTTTTAAAATGATAGTTGATGCTACCGACCTATGGGAATTCTGCCAAATTCAGTATAATTATATGGATATTGAAAACCAGGCAGGTACAGCCGGTTTAAAATATGCGGCAGCTAAAGGCTTAGCGGTAGTGATTATGGAGCCTCTCCTTGGCGGCAGGCTGGTTAACCCGCCTCAAGATATTATTGATTTATTTAAAGAGGCAGATCCTGACCGTACTCCGGTGGATTGGGCCCTACAGTGGTTATGGAACCAGCCTGAGGTGTCTGTTGTTTTAAGCGGCATGTCTACCATGGAGCAGGTTAAGCAAAACCTTCTTTCTGCCGCCAAGTCCGGCATTAACTCCTTAAGCGAGCAGGAGTTAGAGGTAGTGGCAGAAGCTCGTAGGCGCTATTTAGCCAAAACATTAATCCCCTGTACCGCTTGTGCCTACTGTATGCCTTGTCCCAATAAGGTTGATATACCGCGGAATTTCAAGGCATTTAATGAAGGCTATATGTACAATGATGTTAAAGGTGCTCGTGGTACTTACCGGATTTTTCTTACGGAGGAAACAAGGGCAGGTAGCTGTATACAGTGCCGGGTCTGTGAGGAGGCCTGCCCACAGGAGATTCCCATTAGTGAGTGGATGCCCAAAGTACATGATGTACTGGGCGAAGGAAAGACTTACGATGATGTAAATGTATAAACTGCGAGCGGAGCCGTCAAAGACGGCTCCTATTCATATTTTTAATAAATTCTTAAGTTTTTCCGGCACTAAATTTTAAGGGCTTCCGGGTAAAATGTCACTGACAAGGACGGTGACATTAGCCCTATGAAAAATAAGACCAAAAGCTTTTTCTTAATTTGTTTAATAATATTTGCCTTTGCCTTAGGTGCAGTTTTTGTTTTTAGCGAGCCTTGTTTTACAGTACAGCCCGCCCAAAGTGAAAGCAAGATTTTACAACAAGTAGATGCAGAGAGTATAATTTTTTTAACTGTCCCTCTTTACCATCATGAGGATAGCTATAAACTTCTCCTTGTTAATGAAGAATATCCTAAACTGTTGGAGGAGGGAGCTAAAAAAATTGTTCCAGCCTATGGCCGTGTACCTTTATCGACGTCGGAAATCCAACTGGAGGAGGAAACATTGTTGCAGGCGGAAAAAATGTTTACTGCCGCAGCTGAGGCGGGTATTACTAATCTTGTGGTTACAAGCGGCTATAGGATCAAGCAGGAACAGGAGAAGCTTTATCGTGAAGCAAAAAACAAGAAATATGTGGCACGTCCCGGCACCAGTGAACACGAACTGGGATTGGCTCTAGATATACAAGTTCTAAGAAGCATCACCGCTTTGAAAACTAAAAGGTGGTTAGCGCAGCATGCTCATAAATATGGTTTTATTATGCGTTATCCGCAGGAAAAAGTAGCTCATACCGGGAAACCATATGAACCCTGGCACTATCGCTATGTGGGAAATCCCCATGCCGCTGTTATTTATGAAAGCGGCTTTTGCCTCGAAGAATATATAGCAGCACTTGAGCCGGGCAATTTTTATCAGGCTGCCTTTGCCGGCAAAAAATATCTTCTTTACCGTGTCAAAGCGCAGGGAAATTATCTCCCGGTGCCACAGGGCCGGAATTATTGGTTTTCCAGTGATGGTACCGGCCACTACATTGTGACTGCGGAAATAGGTCTTGAATAAAAGAGGGAGTGCTTTAAATGGAGCAATTTACTATTTTAGTTTGTGATGATGATCGTGAGATTGTGGCCGCCCTGGAAATTTACCTTGCCAATGAGGGTTATAAAGTTTTGAAAGCTTATGATGGCAGAGAAGCTTTGACAATACTAAAAAATGAGCATGTTGATTTGATTATTTTAGATATTATGATGCCGGAAATGGATGGTATTCGCGCCACAGTCAAAATCAGGGAAGATAAAAATATTCCCATCATTATGTTAAGTGCCAAAAGTGAAGACAGCGATAAAATTTTGGGTTTAAACTTGGGGGCCGACGATTATATAACCAAGCCTTTTAATCCTTTAGAATTAATTGCGCGGGTTAAAGCACAGCTGAGAAGATATGCCTCATTAGGCAGCCGGGAAATAAATAAACATGTTTATCGTTCAGGCGGTTTAGTTTTGGATGATCTGGAAAAGCGTGTTACTGTCGATGAAAAGCCTGTTAATCTAACGCCTATAGAATATAAAATTTTAAAATTTTTATTGATGAATAAAGGAAGGGTTTTTTCCACTGATCAAATTTATGAACATGTTTGGCAGGAGCCACCGTTAAGCTCCAGCAATATAGTATCCGTTCACATCAGGCATCTGCGGGAAAAAATAGAAGTTGATCCGCAAAACCCCATGTATTTAAAAGTTGTTTGGGGTTTGGGTTATAAAATAGAGAGGGTGGAAAAATGAAAGAGCTAAAATATAGTTTAGCTGTTAAAATAATTGCTTTCTTTCTGCTTTACTTAAGCGGATACGCCATGCTGGTAACTGCCTTCATTTTGCTGGTGGGAGAGCACATTGGAGAAACGGTGCTGCAATATATGTGGCCATTTTCTTGGTTTGTGCCCATTGCCGGTATTGCCCTACCTTTACTTATAGTTATCAGTATTTTTCTTTTCGCCTTTCTGCTTTCAGCAGCAGGAACACAAAAGGACAGCAAACAAATTGTCCTAAACGGCTTGGATCGTATTCCTTCTGATGTAATCACTGTTATTTGCGCAATATTATTTATATTGGGTTTGCCGCTGCTGGCAATTTCCTTTAGCAGTATTAATTCTGGAGTAAATACCCGTTACGGCTTAAATACTTCTGCAGAATTCGGCTTGTTCTTCAGCACAATTCTCTTTTATTATTACAGTATTTTTATGTTATGGTGTACTACTATTGTTAAAAGGTTTAGAGCACAAACATTATATACAAATAGTTTAATTTACCGCTTTTTCTCGCTGCTGAAATTAATATTCCTTAATTTGGGTGAAGTGTTCCAGGCTGGGTTAGCTGTCATTGCCTTTGGCTTTATCAACATAGTTTTACTTTTTACCGGGTTTCGCCGGTTTCCTATATTTTTTCTGATGTTTAATTTAGCTGTTTTTATTTTTATATTATATCTGGCACTGCAGGTTTCACAAATCAAACAAAGCATGCAGCAGATTGCCGCCGGCCAGATAGAAGTAAATCTAGACAGCAGTAAATTTATTCTTACCTTTAAGGAGCAGGCACAGGCGTTAAATGCCATTAGTTCCGGGCTGCAAAGGGCAGTAGAAGAAAAAATGCGCAGTGAACGTTTTAAAACGGAATTGATTACCAATGTCTCCCATGACATAAAAACGCCCCTTACTTCCATTATTAATTATGTGGATTTACTTAAAAAAGAAGAGCTAAACAATGAAAAAGCAACTGCATACCTGGATGTGTTAACTAAAAAATCATACCGCTTGAAAGAATTAATTGAAGATCTGATGGAAGCTTCCAAGGCCAGCACCGGCAATATTACAGTTGAATTGACAGAAATTGAGGTTAACGAATTGATTAAACAGATTACCGGTGAATATGATGAGCGTTTACGGGAGAAAAATTTAGATCTTATCCAGAACTTACCGGCTGAAAAAATTTTTATTCAAGCCGATCGTCGGCATATGAGCCGAATCTTGGAAAATCTCTTTTCCAATATCAAAAAATATGCTCTGCCGAAAACACGTGTTTATCTTGATTTAATTGCTGCCGCTGAAAAGATGAGGCTAATTATTAAAAATATTTCTGCAGAAAAACTAAATATTTCCCCGGAGGAATTAATGGAGCGCTTCGTGCGAGGTGATAAATCGCGTCATACCGAGGGGAGCGGTTTGGGCCTGACCATTGCCAAAAGTTTAACTGAATTACAGGGCGGAGAGTTTAAGCTTGATATTAATGGCGATCTTTTTGTGGTGGAACTTGTTTTTCCCTGCAGTTTGTCCGATAGGGAAAAAAGCGAAGAAGGGAATTTATGTTCTGAGCAATAATAGTTATAAATAATAATATTTAATTAATTATTAAAGATTTAAGGGTTGCAAATAGGAATAAAAAGCAATATAATTAGGTAGGCTAAATAATAAGTAGCCTACCTAATTGTTTTCTGATTGGAGTTGAGATATATGGAAAATGGGCAGCGGGAATTAACGCAAAAATTAATGGATGCATTTTCCCGTTTTAGGCGTTTACATCGGGGCAGTCCTCTCCCTGGAATAAAACATAGTGAATTACGCATCCTTTTTCGTTTAAAGAAAATAATGACCACCAATGAGCGTGGTGCAAGAATATCTGAGCTAAGTAAAGTAATGCGTGTGACTTCGCCAACGGTTACACAACTTGTTAATGGTTTGGAAGAGAGGGGTCTAGTTGAGCGCAACGTAGACCCCAATGATAGGCGCTCAATCCTAGTAACCCTTACACAGGAAGGCGAAGCTGTTATTCAGGAAGCTGCAGATGCTTTCTTTGCTGAATTTAGCTCACTCGTCTTATATTTAGGGGAAGAAAAGACTATGCAGCTCATTGAGCTGCTTACGGAAAGTTTCGATTTTTTACGTAATAATTCACATGCAAAAATTGTGGGAGATATGGGAAGCAAGGAGTGAGTTTTATGATAAAACTTTTTCGCTATTTAAAGCCCTATAGGTTTCAGATGATTATTGCTTTATTACTTGTAATGACACGCGCCTTAACTGACTTATTTTTGCCTACACTTACGGCTGATATTGTTAATAATGGTGTTGTAAGTGGCGACATTGATTATATTTTGCGGGTAGGCGTGAAAATGCTGTTTGTGGCGGCATTCGGCGGTGTCTGCGCTGTTATGGGCAACTACTTTACTGCCCGAGCGTCTAATGGTTTTGCCCGGGATCTGCGGGAAGATGTTTTTAAGCATGTAGAGAGTTTTTCTCTAAATGAATTTGATAAGTTCGGCACGGCATCTTTAATTACCCGTACCACAAACGATATCACACAAATGCGGATGGTTATAATGATGTCGATGCGGATGGTGGTTATGGCACCGGTTATGAGTATTGGCGGCCTTATTATGGCAATATCTAAGGATGCCACACTTTCACTTGTTTTTGTCGTTGCTTTGCCGCTTTTGTTCACAGTTGTTACATTTATTGCCCGTAAAGGAACACCGCTTTTTCGGGATATCCAAGCAAAGCTCGATAACCTTAACTTAATTTTGCGGGAAAGATTAACCGGTATACGCGTTATCCGGGCTTTTAATCGTGATGAGTACGAGAAAAAACGTTTTGAAAAAGGGAATTATGACTATACTGCTACAGCCATTCGTGTCCACCGCATTATGTCGGCGATGATGCCGTCAATGATGATAATCATGAACTTAACTACTATCAGCATTGTTTGGTTTGGCGGTATTCGCATTAGTTATGGAGAAATGATGGTGGGAGATTTAATGGCTTTTATTCAATACGGCATGCATATTATGTTTTCCATGTTTAATCTCTCCATGATGTTTGTAATGATTCCACGGGCAGCGGCTTCTGCAGTAAGGATTAATGAAGTTCTGGAGACAAAACCGGAAATTGTTGATGCCGATGTGGTTAAAAAGCCGGAGGAAGACAAAAAAGGTTATGTAGAATTTGATAATGTTACCTTTAGCTATCCTGGTGCAGAGCGCCCTGCTTTACGTAATATTTCCTTTACTGCCGGTCCTGGTGAGGTGACGGCTATTATCGGCGGCACAGGATCCGGTAAATCAACAATATCAAGTATTTTGCTGCGTTTTTATGAAGTGGACAGTGGCCGCATACTGGTGGATGGCGTGGATATCAGGGAAATGTCCCAGTCAGATCTGCGCAGCAGGATTGGCTATGTGCCACAAAAAGCAGTACTCTTTTCCGGTACAGTGGCAGATAACATTTGTTACGGTAAAGATGATGCCAGTGAGGAGGAAATAAAAAAGGCATTAGAAATAGCACAAGCCAGCGATTTTGTCGCTGCTATGCCTCATGGCATCTACTCTGAAATAGCTCAGGGCGGCACAAACGTTTCGGGCGGCCAAAAACAAAGACTGTCAATAGCCAGAGCTCTTGTACGCAAGCCGGAGATCTATATTTTTGATGATAGCTTTTCCGCACTGGATTTTAAAACGGATGCCCGTTTACGGGCAGCGCTTAATAGAGAAATCGCAGATGCTACAGTTATTATTGTAGCGCAGCGTGTAAGTACCATTATGGACGCTGACCGCATCATTGTTTTGGAAAACGGTGAGATAGTCGGCATCGGTACTCATGAAGAGCTAATGGAAACCAACCCTGTTTATCAGGAAATTGTTTCTTCACAGCTTTTAGAGGAGGAAATTGCATGAGTAATAATAATGAGCGTCATACCAGCACTACTCACTCAAGTATGAGACCGGGCATGCGCCCAGGAGGTCGCGGCCCCAGAGGTCCTGCCGGCGGCTTAGCGATGCCGGTGGAAAAACCAAAAAACTTTAGGAAAAATTTTAAGCGGCTATTGGGTTATCTTAAGCCCCATTGGCTACCGCTGCTGTTGGTGTTAATTGCCGCTTTTGCCGGTACGATTTTTTCCATTGTCAGTCCTAAAATACTGGGTCAGGCTACTACCATAATCTATGAAGGCATAATTGGTAAAATGAATAATGTTCCCGGAGCCGGTATTGATTTTGCGCGTATTCGCCAAATTTTGTTTTTACTCATGGGACTTTACCTGATGAGTGCCGCTTTTCGTTACTTTGAAAACTATCTGATGGCCGGCGTTTCTCAGAAAACTGTTTATGATATGCGGACGGAAGTAAGTGAGAAATTAACGCGTTTGCCGCTGAAATATTTTGATTCACGCCCCTATGGTGAAGTTTTGAGCCGTGTAACCAATGATATGGATCTGATTGCCGGGACACTACAGCAAAGTATGTCGCAGGTTATTCATTCGGTGGTAACCATTCTCGGTGTCTTGTTTATGATGCTGACCATCAGCAGGTGGATGACATTAATTGCGCTGGTGACCATTCCCCTTTCCGCTTTAATAACACGCATTATAGCGCGCTACTCACAAAAATTTTTTGCAGCGCAGCAGAGGGAATTGGGGGAACTTAACGGTCATGTGGAAGAAATGTATGGCGGTCATTTGATTGTCAAAGCATTTAACCGCGAAGAAAAATCCATTGCCGAGTTTAATGCCATTAATAATCGCTTATATGAAGCGGGCTGGAAAGCTCAATTTGTTTCCGGTTTAATCATGCCGCTGTTGAGTGTTGTCAACAATATTGGCTATGTCTTGGTGGCTGTGTTTGGTGCCATCTTTGTCACCCGGGGTACCATTCCCATAGGCGATGTGCAGGCATTTATCCAGTATTCACGGCAGTTTACCCATCCCATTATTTCTACAGCCAATATTGCCAATATCTTGCAGTCGACCATTGCCGCAGCAGAGCGTGTCTTTGAAATATTGGATGAAGAAGAAGAGCTGCCGGACAGAGAAAAGGCTTTAGCTGAATTTACGCCGCGCGGTGATGTGCGTTTTGAAAATGTTAAATTTGGCTATAGTGATGATAATATCCTGATGAAAAATATGAATATAGATGTGAAAGCCGGTCAGACCATTGCCATTGTTGGCCCGACCGGAGCAGGCAAAACTACATTGGTTAATTTATTAATGCGCTTTTATGAAGTGCAGGGAGGACGGATCACAATAGACGGAGTTGACATCCTTGATATTAAACGCAGCACCTTGCGTAGCATTTTTGGCATGGTCCTTCAGGACACATGGCTGTTTAAAGGCACAATTAGGGATAATATAGCCTATGGCAAAAAAGATGCTACTGATGAGGAAATTATCCAAGCAGCGAAAGCAGCACATGCTGATCATTTTATTCGTACTCTGCCCGATGGTTACTATACGGTTTTAAATGAAGATGCATCCAATATTTCACAAGGACAGCGTCAGCTTTTAACTATCGCCCGGGCCATTCTGGCTGATCCGGCCATTCTGATTCTGGATGAGGCTACCAGCAGTGTCGATACACGTACTGAAATCTTGATCCAAAAAGCTATGAATCGTTTAATGAAAGGACGCACTAATTTTGTCATTGCCCACCGTCTTTCTACTGTTCGGGATGCAGATTTGATTTTAGTCATGAATAAGGGAGATGTGGTGGAGAAAGGTACCAATACAGAACTTTTGGCCAAAGGCGGTTTTTATGCTGAAATTTATAACAGCCAATTTGCCGGTTCAGAACTCTACAGTCAAACAGGATAGCTGATGCTTTTATTAAAATAACTCTCCCGCTTTACGATGCGGGAGAGTTATTTTTTTGTTTTAAATAAGTTTGAAAAGTAAGACCCCAGTTTTCCACATAATGACCCACTGCCCATTCAGCCATGATTATCTGCTCATTTTCCTGTAAAGGTATTTTGGTTAAAGGGGTGTCCAGTAAGTTGCCTTGTGCCATGGGGTAGACCAGAATTTCGTTCTGTGTTACTACCAAAGCTAAATTTCCATTTGGGGCCGTAAAAACATCCAGGGCGTTCGGAACATGATTTTTAATTTTCAGCCATGGAATCTTTAATTCATCATAAACAACCAAGTGTGCAGGCGGAATGACACTAAGGGGATAATCTGCAGTCAAAGTGTTGCTGCCCTGTTGATAATTTATTCTGCCCATAAACATCCAGTAACCTTTATTGCGCATTAGTCCTAAATTAGTTTCATCTTGGGGGGAGACTTTACTGAAATTAAGCTGGCTGAGCAATTTTTGCCGGCCTTTTGCCATGGCTTGAGCTGCCCCGGGGTTAATCAGATCTGATATTTTTACTGCTTTCATTTTTGGCAAACTGTCAATGGCAATTATTTTCAGCTTGTTTTCTTCATTTTTGCTGTTATTTGCTTTGGATGTTTGTCTTATTGTTTCTTCAACAGCAAGGTAGTCATTGCTAAGAAAGAGAATTTTGCGTTTAATGCTACCTTTTTTCCCTTCCCAGATCAGCGGGTCTAACGATGGTGCGGTAGTTGGCGTATTATTTCCCAAAATGCTGACGGCGCTGATAAAATCTTCTTTAGCTTCTGTGGTGGCGACTTTTGTTAACTGCAGTTCGTAGAAACCGTTTTTACGCGGAAAAATAATGGTGTTAGCTTGCAAAACGGGAGCTAAGCTTTTGTCTTCAGTTAATGCCAGCCAAAGTGTACGATATTGTTCATCTCTTTGTCCCTGCCGGTCATAACGTAAGCCCAGTAGAACTCCTGTTTTTTCTTTTGCCGTTTCTGTCAGATTGCTAATATCTTTTATTTCAGTAGTTTTTAGCTTTGCTGAAAGATCACCGGTAGCAGCAGAAATTTTTTTTACTTGGTAGCTGTGGTTAAAAAGGTGCAGAATTAGCTCATCATCTGCACTGCATAAAAACTCGCAGAAGAAGAACTGATCGCTAGAGAGTGTCAGCACTTCCAGTTCTTGCTCTTGAAAAGAAAAGTTATCCGGAAAAGCCTTTTTGTAATAGTTTATATAATCAACAGCTTGCACCTTTTTAATTTGAAAATGAGGGCTGCTTATTAAATATTTGTCCAACAGTACAACTTGTTCACCAAAGTAGATATTTTTCCCAACCCAGTCTTGCGCCAGGTTGCCTGCCTCCGGGGAAAGGAGGGAGGTAATTTTCCACGTTCCCTGTAGAGGTGGTGTTGGGTTTTCCGGCGGAATGACTCTCAATGTATAATCAGTACCGGCGCTAAAGCAGCTGCTTAACAAAATAGCAAAGCAAAGGCAGCTCAGTATCAGTATCAGCTTTTTTTTCATTTTATTTAGCCTCCTGCAGCGGTAAAGTAACGGTTACTTTAGTGCCCTTTCCCAGTTCACTGGCCAGTTCAAGTTTACCCTGCATCAGCTGAACGATTTCATCAGCCAGGGAAAGCCCAATACCATTTTGTGATTTGCTGGATTTTCCTTTGAAAAATTTTTCCTTAACACGGGGCAGCTCTTCGGGGCTAATCCCACAACCGTTGTCTATGATGTGAAAGTGATAATGTTTATCATCGACCTCGGCTTTTAATAAGACGCTTCCGCCTGGAGCTGTAAACTTAAAGGCATTATCCAACAGGTTAATAAAAACTTGTTTTAAGCGGTTTTCATCGCTGTATAAGGGTGGAATGTTGTCGTCACAGATAACTTGAAAATCTATTTCTTCCCGTAGGGCTCTGGGAGTCAATTGAATGCGCAAATGCCCCATAAGTCCTGCAATATCCACATATTGCCGCTGTAGGGTAATTTTCCCTGAAACAAAACGGGAAAAATCTAATAATTCAGCAACCATATGCGTCAGGCGATCGCTTTCTTTTTCGATTATTTCCAGACCGTCCTGCAGTAATTCTTTGTTTTCATAACCTTGTTTTAGTGTAACGGCCCAGCCTTTAATGGAAGTAAGGGGTGTACGTAATTCGTGGGAGATAGAAGAAATAAAATCATTTTTTAGCTGATCTTTTTTTAAGATCTCACTGGCTAAAAAATTTAATGTTTCTGATAGTTTACCTATTTCGTCCTGTGAATTCTGCTTGCTTTTTACTTTAAAATTGCCTCTGGCCATTTCTTCTGCCACTAATGTGACTTCTTTAAGAGGGTCTGTAATGGAGCGAGCTAAAAATAGGCTGACGAGACCTGAGAAAAGAATTACCACTAACCCAAAAGAAAGATACTTAATAGCAATTTCTCTGACAGCCTGATCTATTTCCCGCAGGGAAGCTATAAAACGTAGAACGCCAATTTGTTGATTTTCCACAAGGATGGGGGAAGCGGCGGCCATTACTTTTTCTTTTTGCCGGCCTACATGGCCGATCCAAACTCCTTCTTCGCCCTGTAGTGCAGTCTGCACATCCGACGCTAGTTCTTTGTCTGCAGAGATTACTCCAAAAGAATTCATCAGTACCTGACCGTTCATATCTATAATTTCAACTTGTGCCGTGACTTGTTTCCAGAAAGTATCCACATTGTTTAAAACATTTTCCTGGAGGGTTGCATCGGAAAAATAACGAGCGTATAAAGCGGTGGAGGTTTGCAGCTGGCTGATTAATATGCCTTCTAAGTTCTGATAAAAATTTTTTCCTGATATTGGTAATCAAAAATAATTCCATGATAATGACAGTAATAATAATGATGAACATAAAGTTCATTACCATTCTTTGCTTAATACTATACATTTTTACCTGCTCCCTTTAAGCGATAGCCATATCCCCAGACAGTTTCTATCCATTGGGGTGAAGAAGGGTCGTCCTCCAGTTTCTCCCTAATTCTGCGGATATGTACATCCACAGTTTTAAGGTCGCCAAAGTAATTTTGTCCCCAGACATGATTCATAATTTCATTGCGTGTGAATGCTTTTGACGGTTTATTCATCAGTAATTTCATAATGGCAAATTCGGTCGGCGTTAATTCTATTTCCAGCTTACCTTTGAAGAACCGCTGCCCTTCTAAATCAAGGGTTAGTTCTCGGTAATGGATACAATTTTTATTATTGCCTAGTTCCGTGGGTATGCTAGCCAATTTGCGTAAATTGGCACGAATGCGTGCCACAAGTTCCAAGGGATTAAAGGGCTTGACCATATAATCATCTGCACCCAGCTCCAGCCCCATAATTTTATCCATATCTTCACCTCTGGCTGTGAGCATGATAATAGCAACTTGCGGCAAAATTTTGCGGATCTGCATACATACTTCAAATCCATCTATGCCAGGCAGCATTACATCAAGGATAACTGCAGCAGGATTAAATTGTCTTGCTAATTCGATAGCGGTTTCACCATCGGCGGCTTCTAAAACGGTAAAATTGCTGCGCTGCAAATTAATGGCAATAAACTTGCGAATGGGAACTTCATCTTCTACCAGCAGCACTTTTGCTTGCTGTTCTGACAAAGTAATCACCCCGACAAAAACTTTACCTATATTGTACTATAAGAAAGACGGGCTTTTATAATAGAAACTTTTTCTTGTTTAAAACGTAACTTTTTTGTAAACATTTTTAACTACTTTGTAAATCACTGTCGATACAGAGCAGATACAATAAAAATAGTAAAAAAAGAAGGGATGTAGCAGATGCGGATGTCGTACAGTAGAAAACATAATGGTTTACCTTTGAAGTTGCTGCTGCTTTCTTTAATTGTTGCCGGCACCATTATTTTCCTTCCTGCTCAGACAGCAAGCGATGACGGTAATAATACCCCTATCGATCACCAGACGGAGACAGAATCCAATGAACAAAGGGAAGAAGTAGCGCTTGAAGAGGAATATGATTACAGTCAGCCTGTTCCTGCAACGCATGCTGCTGCAGATGACTTTTTCCGCGATGCAGTTTTTATCGGTGACTCGCGTACTGCCGGACTGCAAAAATTAGGTGGCTTAACTGAAGCTACTTATTATACAGCCATTGGTTTAAAGGTAGATACCATTTTTACCAAAGAAGTGGTAAACACAAAGGATGGCAGTAAAAAGACCATTATAACTGCCTTACGGCAGAAACCCTTTAAGAAAGTGTATATAATGCTGGGTATTAATGAATTAGGTTGGGCTTACAGTGATTTATTTATTGCAAAATATGAAGAGCTAATTGAGGAAATAAAAAAAATAGAACCGAAAGCGCAGATTTATGTACAATCCATTCTTCCGGTTTCGAAAAAGAAATCAGAGAGTGATCAAATTTATAATAATGCAAAAATTAGAGAGTATAATCAGTTAATCCAAAAAATGGCTGAAAAATACTCTGTTTATTATTTAAATGTAGCAGAATGTATGCTTGATCAGATGGGTAATTTGCCCGAGGAGGCCTCTGCCGATGGAGTTCACCTTAATAAGAAATATTGTGACTTGTGGATTGAATATTTGCGCACACATTATGTTAGTGAAAAATAAAAATAAAAGACGGTGGATAAAATGGATAAAAACTATAGACTAATATTAGCCTTTCTTTTAATAGCGGTTATACTTGGCGGCTGTCAAAAAAATACTGCCGGCATCACTCTTGATGTGGAGGAATGTGCGAACTTGCTGAAAGAAGCAATTACTTTTAGCGACACTTTGGCAGCTGTCTCTTCAGAGCTTATTACAACCATTTATCAAATAAAGCCAGAGGATGTAGTGACGCACAAAGTTTACGCCGGCACAGGAGCAACGGCAGAAGAAATTGCTGTTTTTGAAGCCGTTAATAATGAGGCTGCGCTAAGGATAGAAGAGGCGCTGCAGCGATATATTGCAGAACGAAAGGCCGCTTTTGCTGACTATTTGCCTTTGGAGCTGCCCAAACTGGAAGAGCCGTTTCTAAAGGTTGAGGGCAATTATGTTGTACTTTGTATCTCGGATCAAAATGAAACGGCAGCAGCTGTTTTAGATAAGCTTATTAACGACAAATAATAATGTGCCGATTAAATCAAGGGTAGTTTCACAATAATAAAAATTATCTCTCGCCTACAAGGACGGGAGATAATTTTTTACTTGAATGATCTTTTAAATCTTACTTACCGATAAGGATATCTTAAAAAAGATACTGGCAGATAACGCCGGCCAAAGCAGAAAAAGCGAGGACGGCAATGGGATGCAGGCGCGTAAGAATCAACAGCAGAAAAGCGCCGAGGGCAATGATAATTGAAGGTAGATCAATTAAGGCCGTACGGGTAATGAAGATGGCGGCTCCGGCAATAAGGCCGATTACGGCAGGCCGCAGTCCGGAAAATGCTGCCTGTACCCAACTGTTTTGATAAAAACGCTTAAACAGTGTGGCAGCCAAGAGCACCAGCAGGATAGAGGGTGTAATGACGCCAATAGTAGCTATGATTGACCCCATGACGCCGGCAACCCGATAACCGATAAAAGTGGCGGAGTTAATGGCAATGGGCCCCGGTGTCATTTCCGAGATGGCTAAGATATCTACAAATTCCGCTGAAGTGAGCCAGCCGCGGGCATTGATTATTTCATTTTCAATTAGTGAGAGCATTACATAGCCGCCGCCAATACTAAAAAAGCCCATTTTTGCAAAAGCCAGGTAAAGCTGCAGTAGGATCATTCGGTATCAGCCTCGCATTTCTTTTTTGTTTGTCTATAGTGTATATAATGACGTATTAAACCTATCAAACCCCCAGACAGGATCACTAAAATCGCATGTAGACCCAGAACTTCTGAAAATATAAGAAATAAAAAAGCCAAGGCGAGATTTAGTCGTTCTTTTATGACGGGCCTGCCTACTTTTAATACTGCAGCCGCAATTAGCGCCGCAATGGCAGGACGGATACCGGAAAAGGCAGCTTGCACTAATTTATATTCGGTAAAGTGAGTTAAAAAAGCGGCGATAAACAGAATAACAATATAAGAGGGCAGAACTGCCCCCAGCATGGAAATAACTGCTCCCATAAAACCGCGGACTTTATAACCAATAAAAATAGCGGTATTAACGGCAATTGCACCCGGCAAAGATTGTGTTACCGCCAGTGCATCAACAAATTCTTCGTCTGAAAGCCAGGAAAATCTTTCCACCACTTCTCGTTTAATGATGGGCAGCATGGCATACCCGCCACCAAAAGTTGTTGCTCCTATTTTAAAGAAAGTAAAAAACAGCTGCAGTAAACTATTAGTGTTCAATTTCAGTTTCACCTCATAAGCCGCTGGTTTTTTTCATATATTGCAGTGGGAGGGTCAGCTTTGCAGATTCTTTTTATTACTACTGCAAAAATTAAGCGCATTTTTTTCCTATTGTTATTAGTTATTGCATTTATTTTTATTGCTATGCTGCTGGCAAAAACTATTATACCTGTTGGCAATTTTACTACTGCTGGAAGTTTATCGTTACTAGATAAAACTATTGTTCTCGATCCGGGACATGGAGGATATGATCCCGGTGTCAGACACAATAATGTGGAAGAAAAAAAAATAGTTTTGGAGATTTCTTTACGCTTGCGTGATTATCTTCAGGCAGCCGGGGCAAAGGTAATATTAACGCGGGAGACAGATAAAGACTTCTTAACTGTTCCTACCGCAGGCCCCAAGAAGCAACAGGATATGAAAAACAGGATGCAAATTGTTACCGATGCAAACCCAGATCTATTTATTAGTGTTCATGCCAATGCTATAAATTCTTCCCGCTGGCGGGGTGCACAGGTCTTTCATAAAATTGAGCACGAACCCTCCAAAGCCGCAGCTGCTGCCGTACAGCAGGAACTAATCCGCGTTTTAGCCAATACTGACAGAGCAATTAAACCCGGTGACTTTTATGTCCTTAATGAAGCCGAGTGTACAGCAATTTTGGTAGAATGCGGTTTCATCTCCAATCCTGAGGAAGCCAGACTTTTGTCAGATCCGGCCTATCAAACAAAAGTGGCTTGGGCGATTTATATGGGTTTATTGCGCTACTGTCATGGTCTCATGTAGTATACAGTTCTGGTTTAAGAGGCAAATTCCTGTTTTGCAGCTAAATTCTAAACTGGAGGGTCTACTATGCCTACAGCAGCCATGATCGAAACAGTAAATGCTTTTTCAACTGAATTTGTCGGCGGCCCGGTTATGATTGCAGCAGTTTTGCTGACCGGTTTGTTTTTAACTCTGCGCACCAATTGGCTGCAGTTTCGCTGTTTTTTTCAGATGTGGCGCGAAACTGTCTTTAGCCTCTTGCAAAAACAGCAAGACGGCATAGGTGAGATCAGCTCCTTCCAGGCTTTAACTACTGCTTTGGCAGCAACTATTGGCACAGGCAATATGGCCGGAGTAGCCACAGCCATCATGTTGGGCGGCCCAGGCGCTATTTTTTGGATGTGGTTTTCCGGCTGCCTTGGGATGGTTACTAAATATGCAGAAGTAGTCTTGGCCGTTTATTTTCGCTATACCAAGCCGGATGGAACGGTTGTCGGAGGTCCAATGTATTTTTTAGCGCATGGTTTGCAAAGCAGGCTTTTGGCCATTGCTTTTGCGGCTTTTGGCGCACTGGCGGCTTTTGGGATCGGTAATCTTGTGCAGGCAAATTCCGTGGCCAATGCCGTGGAAGAAGCATTTAATTTTTCTCCGCTTGCAGCAGGGCTGCTAATGGCGATTATTACGGCTCTTGTCAGTATCGGCGGTATTCGTCGTATAGCTGCTTTTACTGAAAAAATGGTTCCCATAATGGCTTTTTTTTATATCATGAGCGCTCTTATAACTCTTTTTATTTTCCGGGAACAAATTCCCACGGCCTTTAGCCAAATAATTCAAAATGCTTTTACCGGCAGAGCAGCTGTAGGTGGTTTTACCGGTGCTACAATGCAGCAAGCATTTCGCTATGGTATAGCGCGTGGAATATTTACTAATGAGGCCGGCTTAGGCAGTGCTTCCATTGCTCACGCAGCGGCCCGCACAGATCATCCGGCTAGGCAGGGGCTTTGGGGGATGTTTGAAGTATTTGTTGATACTCATCTTATTTGTACGCTCACGGCATTAGTTATTCTAACGACGGGCAGTTGGACTACCGGCCTTGACGGCGCGGCACTAACCACCGCTGCATTTAGTCGTGCCCTGCCGCAACTGGGTGGTTACATTGTCGCTATAAGTATTGTTTTTTTTGCTTTTTCCACCATAATTTCCTGGTCATATTATGGAGAGAAGTGTTTTGAATATTTACTTGGCTCCCGTCCGATATTTATTTACCGATTGCTATGGATCGCCTTAATTCCTGTCGGTGCAATGGGCGGGCTGCGAACAATTTGGCAGTTGGCAGATACTTTAAATGGCTTAATGGCCATTCCCAATCTTATTGGTTTATTGTGTTTAAACGGTATAATAGTCCAATTAACGCGAAATTTTCGGGTAAAAAAATAGTTCCTGCGAGTTTAGGCAAAATATCTTTGATTTGGTTTTTCAAAGGAAGGTTTTTTGCAGATAATTAGCGAAAAACTAACATTAATAAAGAAAAAACGGAGGTGATGAGATGACGCAGATTCTCCAGATCATCAGTACGTTTAGCTGGCGCAGTATTTTAGACATTGCCATCGTCACCTTTGTCTTTTATAAAGCAATTGTTTTAATTCGCGGCACACGTGCTGAGCAGCTTGTAAAGGGACTAGCTGTTCTGCTGATTGCCACTGTGGTAAGCCGACAGTTAAAACTTTATGCCTTTGACTGGCTGCTGACCAATTTTATGACCATGGGGATTGTAGCTATCCCCATAGTTTTTCAGCCTGAACTTAGACGAGCTCTGGAGACATTGGGAAGAGGCAAAATATTTACTCGCAGCAGTCAACTTTATGGTGATGCCGATTTCGACCGGATGTTGGAAGAAATAATTAAAGCCATCCAGGTATTAGTTAAGAAACGTGTTGGTGCCCTGATCGTTTTGGAAAGAGAAACAGGTTTAAACGAAATAGTAGAGACAGGCATAGTTATTGATGGACAAATTTCGGCTGAACTTTTAATTAATATTTTTATGCCTCGCAGTCCACTGCATGATGGTGCGCTTATTATCCGCGGCAACAGAATAATAGCTGCGGGCTGCTTTTTACCGCTGACGGAAAATCCTAATTTAAGTAAGGGATTGGGGACGCGCCATCGGGCGGCGCTGGGTCTTTCTGAACAATCAGATGCAATCTGCATTGTAGTTTCAGAAGAAACGGGTGCTGTCTCATTAACAAATGACGGTGAATTAACCCGCTATCTCGATGATACAACACTAAAACAGATGTTGATTAATCTCTGCAAGCCAACAACTAATCCCATCAGCAGTTTCTGGCAGTGGAGGTCGAGTTAAATGTTGGATCGTTTAAAAAATAATTTTGTGCTCAAACTGGCTGCATTTTTTATGGCAATAATTTTCTGGGCCTTTGTGACCGGAGATGCTGTCCGTGACAGTCTTCCCAATGAGATAACCATGACTTACAGCAATATACCTTTAGCGTGGTTAAATTTGGGCGCAGAGGTGGCCATTGCAGAGATTCCCGAGCAAGTTGAAGTAGTATTAAGGGGTCGTTCTAATGTTTTAAATAGTATGACGCCTCAAAATGTACAGGCCTTTGTGGATTTGCGCAATCTAGGGGTAGGACGGCATAGTATAACACCTCAGGTAGAAGTGCCTGCGGGAGTGACAGTGCTTTCCATTGAACCGCAGCAGGTGGTTGTGGAACTGGAAGAAATTCAATCTTTGCAAATACCGGTAGTATTGGATGTGATGGGAACACCTGCTGCAGGTTTTGTGATGGGGGAAGTAAAGATCAATCCCAGTTCCGTCTTTGTCAGGGGTGCCAAATCAGCTTTGCAAACTATAGAACGTGTTAGGGTAATTGTGAATATAAATGAAGCAGGAGAAAATTTAACACGTATTGTTCCGGTGCAGGCCGTAGACAGCAGTGGTCAGGTGGTGGAGGGTGTAGAAATTGCTCCGCAAGTTGTGGAGGTTTCCATTCCTCTTTCACAACCACGCAAAGAGGTGGAAATTGAGGTGCCTCTAGAGGGTGAACCTGCCGCAGGTTTTAAAGTGCAGGAGATTAAAGTCAATCCCCCGTCTGTCACTGTGGAAGCTGCTGAAGGTCAACTGAAAACAATAGATAAATTAATCACAGAACCGGCAGATATTACCGGTGCTACAGGGAATAAAACTTTTTCCTTAGCGCTAAAGATTCCGGAAAATGTAAAAACCCTCACAACAGAGGTAGAGGTGGAAATTATTATCGTACCAGAATGATTGTCAAAACTATAGAAGCTGTGCTATACTAAAATGTCCTGCCTGAAAGGAGGTGAAAAGATGGGAAAATTATTTGGTACAGACGGTATTCGTGGTGTGGCCAATAAGGATTTGACGCCTGAATTGGCATTTAAGATTGGTCGCATTGGTGCTTATGTGCTGCAGCAAAACAGTGGTAAAAATGCTTTCCTGCTTGCTCGTGATACTCGTATTTCCGGCTCAATGTTGGAAGGTGCATTAATTGCCGGCATTACTTCCGTCGGGGTTAATGTTTATAATGTCGGTGTTATTTCCACACCTGCCGCGGCCTATCTGGTAAGGCAGGTAGACGACTGCTGCGGTGGTGTCATGATTTCTGCTTCTCATAACCTTTATCCCGATAATGGCATAAAATTCTTTAATTGCGAAGGATTTAAACTGCCGGATGAAGTGGAAGAAGAAATAGAGAAGCTGTATTTCCAGGATAAAGATACACTGCCGCGCCCGGATGCTGACGCCCTTGGTCGTGTCCTGCACGATCCAACCGCCGGCGAACGTTATCTGCAGTATATACTTTCCACAGTTTCCTGCCGGCTTGATGGTTACCGTGTGGTGCTGGATTGTGCCAACGGAGCGGTATACAGCCTGGCACCAAAGGCATTTAAAGCTTTGGGAGCAGAAGTTATTTCGTGTAATGATTCTCCCAATGGTGTCAATATCAACCGTCATTGCGGTTCAACTTGCCCCGAAGCAATAATTTCGCTGGTGCAAAAGCACAAGGCTGACTTTGGTTTTACTTTTGACGGTGATGCAGATAGAGTGCTGGCGGCAGATAGCAATGGACAGCTTATTGACGGCGATGCAATCATGACAATCCTGGCAATTTATTTAAGGGAAAAAGGCCAGCTTAAAAAGAACACGCTTGTGGCCACTGTCATGAGCAACATGGGCTTGGAGAAGGCGGCGCAGGAACATGGATTTAAACTGCTGCGTACCAAAGTGGGAGACCGCTATGTGTTGGAAAGGATGCTGGCAGAAGGATGCATTCTTGGTGGTGAACAATCAGGCCATATCATTCTGCTGCAGCATAATACAACGGGAGACGGTCTGCTGACAGCACTGCATTTAGCCAATGTTATTGCCGAGAAAAAAATGCCGCTGGGTCAACTGGCTGCTGCTTATACGCGTTATCCACAGGTTTTGGTTAACTGCCGTGTTAAAAAAAGAGACGGCTGGGAGCAAAACCCGCGCATTCAGGCAGCTATACAGGCGACAGAAAAAAAATTAGCCGGTCAGGGTAGACTTCTAGTTCGTCCTTCCGGTACTGAACCGCTGATACGTGTAATGTTAGAGGGAACAAAGGAAACAGATTTGCAAATGATGGCTAATAACCTGGCACAAATCATCAAAAATGAACTTGCATAAGGGGGGATGCTCATTACAACTGAATATTAAGCGCCAGAACACCTTTGGGTGTTGACGAGGTGGAGGTTAATCGAAGATTCGGCGGATGCCTCCCGGTTGAGCTACGACCGTGAAAGAGCCCACAAAACCGAAAAGCGATTTTCGGGACAAAAGGTTCGGGTGCGATTTTGCCAGGTTAATTTGTCCGCAAATTAATAGACTATTCTTAACAGCTGCATTGCTGATGGAGGTTATTTATGCGCGTATATATAGTTGATGATTATGAGCAAATGAGTGTAAAAGCAGCACTAATTGTAGCCGGACAAATAACAATGAAGGCTGACAGCATTCTTGGCCTTTGCACAGGCAGTACACCGATTGGAATGTATAAAGAATTGGTAAAGCTGCATCAGCAAGGTTTGGATTTTAGTCACGTTATTACTTTTAATTTAGATGAATATTGGGGTTTATCTCCTGATAATGTTCAGAGTTACCATTATTTTATGCATGAAAACTTTTTTAAACATGTTAATGTAAAGCCGGAGAATATCCATATCCCCAATGGTTTGGCGGAAAATGTTGATGATGAATGCATACGCTATGAAGAAGCCATCAAGCAAGCAAATGGCCTGGATCTACAAGTATTGGGTATTGGTAGAAACGGGCATATAGGTTTTAACGAACCGTCAACCGTATTTATTGCTGAGACGCACTTGGTAGAATTGGACGCTGACACCATTAATGATAATGCTCGCTTTTTCCCTTCCCGGGAAGAAGTGCCGACCCGGGCCATTACTATGGGGATTAAAACAATTATGCAGGCAAAAAAAATACTGCTTTTGGCAAATGGCGAAGGGAAAGCACACGCCATCAAGGAAGCTGTAACGGGTGAAATAAACCCTGGCGTTCCCGCTTCTATTTTGCAGTTGCATCCAGACTGTACATTTATTATAGATAAAGCTGCTGCCAAGTATCTGTAGCTAAGTAAAACAAAAGTTGGGAAAGACATTTACGGTCTGATCCCAACTTTTTTATTATTAGCTTAAACAAAAAATTTGGTTTCTTGTAACAGCTTGCCGTTTCTATTAACAGAGACAACGGAATCTTGATAAGTGGTATCATTGGCGCCTTTTTTGACTACTAAAGAATTTTAACTAAAATAAATCATTCCTTGCTGCAATAGGAGATGCCCATTGTTTTTAAAGCTGGCCATAATTTTTTTGTGATTGCCTGCAGCTCTTATAGATGGTAAATTAAAATTAGGCAGATGTCGCCTTGCGGGCGGCTTAAGATTGGGAGGGTATGATGAGCAAAGTTTAATAACTGCAGAGGAATATCACGCAAAGCGCAAAAAAATAATTGATAGCATCTAGTTTTTTAAACTGCCATCTGTTTTGGGTAGCTATATAATTTTTTTTCTGCAAACGCACCGGCATTTTTTATGGTATAATAAATTTGTTAATGCTTGCAATTTTATGTAATTTGTTTGGGGATTACCATGAAAAAGATAGTAGCGTTGATTTGCCTGGCGGCGGTTTTCTTTGTTGGTTTCGGTAGTTTTGTTATTAATGAGACTGATGACCGCTTTCAAATTGAAGAAGACTTGCCGCTGCAGGTGGCAAGCCAGATGAAAAATTACATTACTTATGAGCAGATACCGCAGGATTTAATTAATGCCGTGATTTCAGTAGAAGATCAGAGATTTTTTTCTCATGCAGGAGTAGATTTTATTGGCTTGGGTAGAGCAATTCTGGTAAATATTAAAAGCGGCCGCTTTGTACAGGGCGGCAGTACCATTACACAGCAGTTGGCAAAAAATCTTTTTTTGTCACAGGAACAAACTATTACCAGAAAAATAAAAGAGTTATTTTTAACGCTGGCTTTGGAAAGGAATTACAGCAAAGAAGAAATATTGGAGATGTATTTGAATTATAGTTATTTTGGTGCCGGAGCTTATGGTATTGCAGAAGCTAGTGAGAAATTCTTTCAAAAAGATGTGAGCCAGTTAACTGTGGAGGAATGTGCTCTTTTGGCAGGGGTCTTAAAAGGGCCAAGTATTTATAATCCAATCATTTCCCTGGAAAAGGCACAAGAACGGCAGGCTATTGTCTTAAGTTTAATGAGGGAAAATGGTTATTTAGAATAAAACACGATAGTTTATGCTGGAAGTAATTCCAGTTTTTTTGTGGCCTGATATGACAAAAATTGTATCAGCAGCTTTCTGAATTAGATAAATTTGAGTCTAAAAAAGGTTTTGGAAAATTTATGTAGAAATTTATCTGGCTATGTAGGGGGAGTTTAGGCTAATGGAAAAAAGCTCATATTTAAAAATATTGGCATATGCCAGAGAGAGTAATGCTACGAATTTACATCTTGCGGCGGGAGCGGTTCCTCATATCAGGGTGGAGGGGAAGCTGCACCCTACTGCTTTTCCGCATGTTACTCCGGAGGATACCAAACAGATTGTGGAAGAGCTGCTTTCTGCAGATGAAAAAGAGAAGCTTGATAGTAAGCATTTTCTTAGCCTGCCTATATCCTTTAAAGGTATCGGCAGAGCGCGGGCCAATATTTACCTGCAGCGCAGTTCTTATTCTATTAATTTTAAACTGTTGGACAGGTTGGTAAAAACACCGGAGGAATTAGGTATTCCCGATGTGGTTATGGATTTGGCCGAGCAAAAAAATGGGCTCATTCTCGTTTGCGGCAGCAGATACAGCGGCATTTCCACCACCCGTGCCGCTTTAGTCAAAAGAATAAGTGAAACACGTGATTGTGTCATAATTACTGTTGAAGATCCCATAGAGTATTTATTTAAACATGATAAAGCCATTGTGAATCAAAAAGAAATTGGCATAGATGCAGCCAACTTCCCCGAAGGGATCTATTCTGCTATGCAGCAGGATGCTGATGTGATTATGATCAGTAATGCCGGTGAACCGGAGACTTTTGCTGCTGTTTTGGACGCTGCCGAGCATGGGCACCTGGTAATTGCTTCTTTACATACCGTTGGCACAGTGGAAACAATTCGTTATATCTATGAATTATTTCCTGCTGAGAAAAGAAACAGGATAAAAATGCAGCTGGCAAATACTTTGCAAGCCATTACTTCGCAGCAGCTGATACCTAAAAAGCAAGGTGGCGGCAGCGTTCTTGCCATGGAAGTGATGCTGGCTACAAGGGCTGTTAGAAATTTAATTTTTGAAAATAAATTTCATCAAATTCCGGATGTAATTAAGGCAAACAAAATGCTGGGCATGATGAGCATGAAAGATTCCCTAACTGCTCTACACAGCCAAGGCCTAATTTCCAAAGAAGAAGTTTTAAATTATAGTCTGTAGCTGGGAAGTAATTAGTTAAGCGCGGGGAGATAGATTTGTTTAAAAAAAATAGCGGCCACAATTTAAATAACCTCATTGAAAGCTACCGTATTATTTCCCTAATTTTAACTCTGTCGATTTACTTAATCAACGGAAGCTTGTCACAATATAATATTTTTGCTATGCTTTTGCTGGCCTTCTGCATTATTGTTTCTGCCGCGCTTTTGCTGTATTTGTACCGGCTGAGCTGGCAGCAGAAAACACGCCTTTTTGTGCTGCTTTTTATGGAAATTATCGGCATTTCTCTACTGATGCTGGCGACAGGCGGATTGCGCAGCCCTTTTATTTGGTATTTTTTAAATCCCCTTCTAATCATTTCTTATTACTTACAGACTAAAGAAAAAGTTTTCTACCTTACGGTAAATTTGCTGCTGCTTTTTTTTATTGATTATTATCAGGAAAGAACAGTAAGTGTGGCAGCTTATTTTCTCAACCATTCTAACATTATTTTGAGTTATCTTTTAATTCTAATTTTAATAAATATGCTTTTTGGCTATTACAAGCTGCTGAACACCAAGCAGAAAGAATTGCGGGAAGCCAAGGAAAAATTGGAACATTCCAATATTAAAATAAAGGCCTTAATTGAAGATCTTTTGCTAACTTATGAAGCGGTACAGTCTTTGTCTAGCGGTCCGCGGGGACAAGACAAGCTATTAGAAATCCTGCTAGATTTTACAGGGAAAATTGCTCCTAAAGCACATGCCCTTTTCTTTTTAAAGAATGATTCTCAACAGCCTTTCATTCAATCGCTGCGGCCATTTAGCACCGAGATTAGGCTGAAGATGCTTAAATATATAAGCGAAAACTATGATGCCATTGCCTGGGATGCCGTATCTATGCACCAGCTAACGGCAAAAGAAAAGCTTTTGCTGGTAAAGGTGGCCAATATCAAAGATTACGGTATTCTCGGTCTTTTATTTTCTAAAGATGAGCAGAACGAAAAACAGGAAGAGCGCACTTTAAGTTTACTTTTCTTTGCCCGACTGGCTGCGATACTGCTGGAAAAGGAAGAGTTGGAAGCGCTTAATCATGAGCTGGCCATTGCCGAAGAACAGAATCGAATTGCTGATGATATTCATGATAGTGTGGTGCAGCGGCTGTTTGCCGCTTCCTGCCTGATATATGAAACCATCAAGCAGTGGGAACAGATTGATGAGCGAGAAAAAAAGGAACAGATTATGCTGGTAATGAATACAATTCAAAGTTCACTGCAGGATTTGCGTTCTACTATTTATAATTTAAGCAGTAAAAAACAGCAAGTTGATTTATTTAAAGAAAACCTAACCGCTTATCTAAAAGATTTAGAGCGGCTTAGCGGTGTACAGATTCATTTAGAATTGGCAGAGGTCGACTTTCTGGATAGAAGTGTAAAAAAAGCACTTTACCGTATTATTCTTGAGAGTGTGGGCAATGCCATTAGGCATGGGGGAAGCAATCAAATCCGTGTAAAACTGCATTTAACTGAGGATGAGCTAATTTTAACGATTCAAGATGACGGCTGCGGTTTTGATTGGCAAAAAGCTGCAGCTGCAAAAGACGGTCTGGGGTTAAGCAATATTAGAACTTTAAGTAGAATCCTAAACGGAACTTTAACGATTAACTCTACTCCAGATAGCGGCACAACAATTGAGCTTGTCTTTGCCAACCCGGATATTACGAAAAAACTGACTTAAGCCATTAATATTATAAAGGGAAAAAATGGGTAAAAAAGAGCATGAAGCGCTGCTATTAATCTTAATAATTGCTTTACTGGCTGCCTTGGATTATCGGGTTTTACCTTTACTGCTGGGTGCAGATTGTTATTTGTATTTTTTTAAACCGCTTATTTGGTTGGGCTTGACGGTCTATGTTTGGAGCAGGCCGCTCCAAAGATTCAAGGGCAAGCTTAAGCTGTATAATTATATCTTAATGTGGAGTACTATTTGTGCCATTATTTATATCTGCTTCTATTTTGGGGCCGGTTTTATTGATGGCATCGGCTTAAGTCCTTATACAAAAAAATGGCAGGGTATAATTCTTAATCTTGTCAGTTTAGGCAGCGTTCTTGCCATGATGGAGTATGTGCGAAACTATGTCCTAAACCTGGTGAAAAAGAAATATTTTCTGCTGTTTGCTCTGTTTACTGTCTTTATTTTTTTGGCATACCGCTTGAATTTGCGTTTGTTTTTAAGCATCCAATCTTGGCAGCAGGCAGTCCAGTATGCAGGTGAATATCTTTTGCCGGAGCTGATGACCAATGCCCTGTTAACATATTTTGTTTATCTCGGTGGAGCATTTCCTGCCATTATTTATATCCTTTTGATTTCCCTGCCCCAGTGGCTGGTACCATACCTACCTGATTTGAAATGGATTACCAAAGCATTTATTGGTATTATCCTGCCGCTAATTTTTATCATTACGGTCCGGCAGGCTTACCAATATAAGGCTAGAAAAATTAAGCTGCGCGAGCTGGAGGAATATAACCCCAAAACATGGATTGCCGCCAGTGTGCTGTCAATTCTGTTGATTTGGTTTGCAGTGGGTGTATTTCATGTATTTCCGACAGTAATTCTGACAGGAAGCATGGAACCCGTTTTGTCTCCCGGTGATGTGGCTATAATGTTAAGATGCGATCTTAAGGACATTAAAATTGGCGATGTCATTCAATATTGGACGGGAGAGTATTTTATTGTCCATCGCGTTATAGCAATTGATGAAAGCGGCTTCTTTCAGACTAAAGGTGATAACAACAGCGCGCCTGATGCCAAATTGGTCAGTCCTGAGCAAATAAGGGGCAAAATGATTGCTTCTGTTCCCCAGCTGGGTAAACTAACAATTTTCTTAAATGCTAAACGTAAAGTTCCCGCCCCAGAGCCGGAATTCTAAAAGAGCCCGAGGTGAAAACATGAAATTAGGTAAGAAAGTAAAAGCCTTTTTAGTAGCAATGTGTATAGTCGTTGCAGCTGTTTTATTGTTCTTGGGCATTTACACCTGGCGGGTACCTCAATATGAGGAAATGGAAGAAACTCTTTTTTCTTATCAAAGCAAAGGCAGTATTGATTATAAAGTTTTTCTTCGCCCCAATGTTGTTTATGAGGAACCATACTTGCCAAAAGACCGCAATTATATTTTAAAATACATTGACTATATTGAAGCAAAATTTGTGTACGAGTATAAAGGCAGTGCCGCTGCAGATCTGACTACTGAATATCTGGTCACAGCCAAACTACAGGGGCTACACGGTAAAGGAATTGAGGTGCTCTGGAGCAAAGAATATGTCCTCATACCTCCGGTAGTGGAAAGGGAGAGGAACGCGGTAAAAACGCTTGAGCTGGCTGTACCGGTTAAGCTTGATGATTATCTTGCTGAAAGGGAAAAGATTTTTGCTGATTCAGAAGTAAACAGCCCGGTGGTTTTGGAAGTGGTCTTTGCCGTCCATACAGCTGCATCAAGTACCGACGGCTCTCTCGATGATAGCATTGAATCTTATCTTGTAATACCTATTGGTGAAAGTGTCTTTAAAATAGAAAGCTCTCCCGAAACCGTGGGCGAAGATGCAATCACCAAAACGGTAAAGTTTGCCCTAGCTGTTAACACCGCAAAGCTAAGCATTCTTTTTATTTTCTCAGCTCTTTTCTTTGGTTTTGCCATTGCCGTCGCTGTACTGGTCAAAACAGCCGATCCCCCGGATGAGTTTGCAAAAACTATTGCGCAAATCTTTAAGGAACACGGCGAAAGGCTGGCGGGAATGGAACACAGCCTTGCTTACCAAGCTTCTGAATTTGATATTATTGATGTTAATTCCATAGACGACATGGTAAAAATTGCTGATGAGTTAAGCCAGCCTATTCTTTATTATAAAGTTGATACTCCCCTGGAAAGAAAAATTGAATTTTATGTTTTTGATGGCAGCAGAGTGTACTATATGGTAATATTTGGAGAAATTTTGCCGACTGAAAGCCACATTCAAGCGGAATTGGACAGCTAATGATACTTTAGTACCATGGCATAGTACTTTTTTAGCATAAAAATGGTAACTATGTGTAATATGCAGTTTTCATTATTCATTATAAAATGATCAGGTGGAGATTATGTGGTGGGGAGTGTTATAGATGAAAAGAACCAAATTTGTCTTATTGGCTCTTGTGGCTGCTTTAGCATTGATGGGTGCCGGTTATGCCGCCTGGACACAAAGTTTTACGATTGGCGGTCATGTTCAAACCGGTGAGTTGTTTGTGTTAATCACTGATGAAGGAATTATCGACGTATCACTTGATGGTCAAACGATATCCCCAAGGGATGCCGAGGATAAGTATTCTTTTAAATATCCTACTTCTAGCGTTGAGCTCGGTGATACTTCTGGTGAAAACCAAACCTTGCAAAAAATTACTTATGAACTAGATTTAATTCCCGGCCTTAAAGTGACTAGCCAGATTAGCTTTGAGAACCAAGGTAGTATGAGAACAATGCCAAGAATTAGCGATGTAAGCGGCAATGATAATATAGATGTATTGCAGTTTACAGTTAATGGTGTAGAGGTAGCAGCAAGTGAAGGGGAATCAAAACTGCAGGCTTTAGCAGAAGCCATTGCGGAAGCTGTAGGCGTGCTGGATGTAGATGCAGAACCTAAAACTGTAACTATTACTCAGGAATTGCCTATAGATAGCGAAGGCACTGAAAATTTGGACTTGAATTGGTCAGTGGAGTTAGTATTTGAGCAGTACACCGGTCAATAATAATAGCCTACAAGATAATTAAAACAAATTTAAAAGGGGACATCCACAATTCCGTGATGGCAGATGTCCCCTTTTAGTTCAAAGGAAGGCTGACATCTATGAAAATTAAATTAGGCAATAAAAAGGATAAACATATTTTGGTAATATTTGCGCTGGTTCTGATTTTCATCGGTGTTAGTTATGCTCTGACTAATGCCCAGGCATATATGAAATCAACTTTTATCACCGGCAATTTACTGGAACTTGTCCCGGAGGAGTGTCTCGTGCTGGAAACAAGTGAAGGGGTTTGGGCCGAAGTTGATTTTCTGCGGGATGGGATAGGGCGGATTATAGACAAAACTAGTGTCAATTTATTGGCTGCAAATGTTATTGCCGGTTCATTTGTTGAATATCGCCTTAGCATGCAGAATATCAGCGAACTGTCTGTGATGGTTGATGAATGGTATTTGGAAGTAGATGAGGAAAATGATTCCTTGGCTGATTGTCTTTTCTTTTCCGGGACAATAAAGGTAGAGCATCATGACGGGCAGCATGCTGATCTATTGGGTTCTTTTGCAAATATCAGTTTGGCCGGATTAAATGGCACCTTGACAAATATAATGCAATATCGAACAATAAGTAGAGACGAAAAAATTATTTTAGATCTCAAGCAGCAGCTTGGTGATAAGATTGATCCTGTTGGTAGCGGTGCCGATTTTTCCTATAAGTTAATACCGGTTTTTGTCCAATATTTCCCGGAAAATAAAAATTCGTACAGGAAAGTGAAAAAATGAGCATTATCTTTGGGAAAAAGGCAAAAAAAAAGAGCATAAATCTAGCTTTAATTTTATTTGTACTTATTTTTACATTGGGTGCTATGGGAGCAGGCTATGCTGCTTGGACACAGAAGTTTACCGTTAGAGCCAATATTACTACCGGGCAGCTGCAGATTAAAATTAGAGATGCAGTATTGGAGAATTCCGCCGGTCATGAGTCACTTTCTTTTACTGCGCACCGGGATGACGGGGTGGTTGAAAAAATGGAAATGAATGTGGAAACCTATTCTAACCCCTATCAGGCGGTCATTGTATTTACGGTGGAAAATACAGGAACCGTTGCGGCAGCCTGCAGAGGCCTAACAAAAGATGCTTATCCGGAAATAACAATGGAAATTATGGAGGCTCCCGACATCATTGTTCCTGGAGCAACGGAACAGATTAAAGTAAAAATTAGCGGAAGCTATTGCTATAATTTAAATTTTAGTGCAATTTTACAATTTGAGCAGGCTCTGCACGCAAAGTAGCAGCCGGAGGGAAAAATGAAGTATCTAAAAACTATTTTTTTTGTTGTTTTACTTGTATCAATTATGTTTATTGGTACAAGTTATGCATTATGGAGACATGATTCTGAAATAAAATTCACATTGACCATTAGTTTTCCGGAGAATGAGTTTAACTGCGGTACATATGATACTATTCAAGAAGGCCTTGAGCTGTTAAAGGGCTGTAAATATAATTTTATAGTTAGACGTCTCGATGAATTTGCCGGTATGCTTGAAGCACGTATTGAAGAATTAAATGGTTTACCCGTCGGCGGTCTTAGCTGGGACGAGCTTAGAGAAGAGTTAAAGCAGTATAGGAAAGTCGACATGGAAAAATATAAAAGCTATATCCATAAATATAAAGGGTGCATTGATAAATTAGCTGATTTTTATCGGAAATCTACTCCGGAAGAGAAGGAGAAAGTCCCCGATTTTTGGGACCAGCATAAACATTTATATGATTTGCATAATGAACTGTGGACAAAATGGAATGCACTTTACCCATTAATAAATGAGGTGGAAAGGCTTGGGCAATCTAAAATAGACTGGTAATCATATAATCACTAGTCTGCAGTATTTCTACTCCCATTCTTTGCGTTTTTATTGACAATCTGACTGGCATAAAGGGCAGCTTGAGTCCTATCGGCAAAATTCATTTTCTCCAGAATCCGGCTGACATGTTTTTTGACCGTATTTTCGCTGATATAAAGTTTATCAGCGATTTTTTTATTGGACATACCTTCAGCAAGGCAGAGTAGAACTTCCATTTCGCGTGGAGAAAGGATATTTACCGGTTGCTCTGCTAACTGCTCGCCAGAGTTTTGTTTTTCTACAAAGGCAGAATCAAAATATTTTCGGTCTTTGAGGACTGTTTTTACTGCATAGACAATATCTTCGGGGAAGGCATCTTTTAAAATATAGCCGTCAACGCCGGCAGCTAAAGCTTGTTCAAAATCTGCCGTTGCGGCAGAGGATGACAATACCATAAATTTGCATTGTGGGTATTTATTTCTTGCTAAAGCAATAAAATCAATACCTTTTTCATTTTTTAGCCTCATATCGACCAGGGCAAGATCAATGGGCTGTTGGGCCATGATGTCTAAAGCAGTTTTGATGTCATTTGCCTGTCTAATACTATCTATCTCATCTTCTAAACGCAGGATACTGCTAATACCATTGCAGACCAGTGGATGGTCGTCAACAATCAATATATTCATGGGACTGCCTCCATTATTGTCAATTACATCTATTATAACAAAGAGCTGCTTGGTAGTATATTAAGGCATTATAAAAAATAATGTTGCAAAACTAAGACAGTAAAGAAGATGCGGCTAAGACGAAAAATAATACAAAAAAATGATATCACTTTGAGTCAAAAAGTGGTACAATTTCTTTATATTTTGTAATGCATATAAACCTATATCTTACGAATGTGAATATTAGGAGAAATAGTGAATTATCAAGCTTGGAGGAATGACATGAAAAAGGATTTTCATCGTGTTAGTAGTTATATGTCAAAATGGCTCTTTATAGCGGTTTTGGCAGGTCTGGGTGGCGGCTTATGTGCTGTGCTTTTAAAAAAATCCATTCAGCTTGTGGCTGGTGTTTCAAGTGTTCTGCCACTTTGGTTTAACCCTATACTTGGTGGTGTGTTGGTCGCCGGTATTTCGCGCTGGGATGCTAAAGCAGCAGGCTTTGGTACAGATCATTATATCCAAGCTGTAAATATACAGCATGAACATCTTAAACCTAAAAACCTGTTCGGCAAGCTAATCGCCACTTCCGCAACTCTGGGTTTCAATGGCAGTGGAGGCGTAGAGGGGCCAATGCTTGTGATTGGCGGCAGTATTGCTAGTGTGATCTCCAGGATCCCTTTTGTTAGTAAAAATATTACAAAGGAAGATCGCCGTATCTTAACTATTTGTGGAGCAGCAGGTGCCATTGGAGCTATCTTTCATTCACCATTAGGGGGAGGCATCCTTGTTGTTGAATTGCTTTATCGTTCGACTTTACACTATACTGACCTCTTCCCCGCCGTTCTTTCTGCAAATATGGGATTTGTAACGTATAGTATGTTGGCTGAAGCAGCACCATTTTTCGATATTCCTGCTTATCCGGCATCTATGACGAATGTGCCCCATTTTATCCTGGCAGCTGTTTTAGCCGGCTTGTGTTCTTTGCTTTTTATGGCTGTGTTCGGCGCTGCACAACAATTTTTTACACAATTACCCGCAAAAAAATATCATCCCGTTTTAGGGGGGATGATTACCGGTTTGATTTTAGTTTTTGTACCTTTTGCTGCCGGTACTGGTATAAATATTATTCAACATCTGATACTTAACAAAAGCAGTTTTATGTTTCTGCTTATTTTGCTGGGAGCAAAGATTTTGGCAACTTCAGCTACCATTGCTTCAGGGGGGAGTGCGGGACTAGTGGTTCCATCGCTAATGATAGGGGCCATTGTCGGTAATTTCACCGCACTTTTAATACCTAATGCCGGTTCTGCATTAACAGCCCTGTTAACTGTAACCGGTATGGCTGCAAGTTTGGCCGGTGCAGCAAATGTACCGATTGCTACCTCTATCCTGTTAATAGAAATGGTGGGCTTAAGTGTGGGAGTGCCTGCAACAATAGGCAGTATTATCGGTTATGCCATTGCTCGAAATAAAATTATCTATAATCTAGATAATGGTAACTTGACAGATATCAAGTTGCTGCGCGAAAAAGATTGCGAACGAGGTCACTAGAATTTTGCTTGCGTAAACTTAATTTATTTGGTAAACTATAGTCAAAT
>JAAZIQ010000084.1 GCA_012800795.1 Bacillota bacterium | reverse complement strand
CGGCGTCAATTGTTTACTAAAGACTTATTGCGGGTCTTCCCAGTTAATCATTATAAACTACCAAAGTAAAATAGGCAATTTTCCCCCGACCCGGATTATACCGCATTTCTTTTTGTAATGACATACGCACCACATCAATACCGCAGCCCTCCATAGAATACTGGATTTTATCCGGGAAACGGCAAGGTTTATCATCGAGGGCAGTACAACGCTTACAAACCGTACAGGGACCTGCTCCTAGAATTAGAACATCATCATTAGTAAAAATGGAACGTAATTTTTTTATTGCTTCGAAAACCTCCTGCATTGAAGTTTCCATTTCCTCTCTTGTTCTAATGGAAGCAAATTTAGAAAGCAAAAAGCCTTTTTTATAGTTTAATATTCTTGCTTTACGCTCCTCTACGCTCCCTGCTCGTGGAGGGCAGGCATGATTTTTATTAAAATTACCACAAATATTTTTAGCACACTGATTGAAAACATCTTCGGAAAAAACTAACTCATGCGTTTCCAGTTCTTTGTATTCATCAAAACCAATTTCCTGAAATGCCCAAAGCAATCTTTCCTTTAACATTTAGCAGCCCCTTTTGTAATTTTTCAGGGTTGCTATAAAATATAACATCCCCGCCTACAACAATAAATTGAAAAAGTGAATTTGTCAATTCATAAATATTAGCAGCCAAAATAAAAAAAACAATGCAAGCTTGACAAGATTTCCTATCAGTCAAAAAACACCATAAAAATGGTGTTTTTTGACTGATAGAATTATTTCTTTATTTCCCAATAACATCTTTTTGGTGAGACTATTTTTTCTTCCTGTTTTAGTTTTTTCATAATCTTGTCCACTTCTTTTTTATCAAGGCCGGTGGCTTCAGCAACATCGCCTGCTCTCAAAGGCTTATCAGCATTTTGGAAACAGTTAAGTACTGCTTCGTAACTATCCATACTATCGCCTCCATAATTCTAGCTTATAAATATTTATAAAAATTATACCATACAGCTTTTGGCACTACCAATTAACTATAAATGCAATTTTAGCCACATTTAGAATAACCACAGTGCATACAAACAACACAACCGCTTTCATGATTAATAGGCATACCGCAATCAGGACAAGCTTCGTTAACGGCTACTCCGGTTTTAACTTTTTTTTTGAGACTGTTTACAGGAATCTTTTTTACATATTCGCCCGACATGGCCGCCACATCCGATAATTTTTGCATTGCTTTGGAAAGACCGTTGTTGTCGGCGTTGGCAGAACCATTATCATTAGCACCTACATCCATATATTTTTTTATTACCCTGGCAATGGCATCCGGGCAGGAAGTTACATTCACCCCTTCGCGGCGAATACAGGCAGCACAGCGAATCCCGCGAATTTGATCAATTATTTCCTCCACAGAAATTCCTGACCGAAGAGCAATGGAAATTAAGCGTGCAGTTGCTTCAGATTGTGAAGCACAACCACCGGCTCGCCCTGTATTGGTGAAAACTTCACAAATCCCTATTTCGTCGGCATTAACACTGACATAAAGGTTACCGCAGCCAATTCTGATTTTTTCTGTAACCCCCATGGTTACATCAGGTCGGGGGCGGGGTGTAATTTTGCCGTAAACAACAGACGGTGCGGCCTCTTTTTCTTCCTTCTTGGTTCCTACAGAAAGAACCTGCTCTTCTCTGCTGCCGTCTCGATAGACAGTTAAGCCTTTGCACCCCAATTCATAAGCCAACAAATAAGCTTTGGCAATATCTTCACGTGAAGCGTCATTGGCGAAATTTATTGTTTTTGAAACAGCATTATCAGTATATTTCTGAAAAGCAGCCTGGATACGGATATGCCATTCAGGTGCAATTTCCTGCGCTGTAACAAAAATCTTTTGTACCCATAAAGGCACTTCCGGCAAACCCTGCACTGAACCGGTCTCAGCAATTTTAGCCATTAGTGCAGGGGAATAAAAATTATTTTCACGTGCATATTGCTCAAACAAGGGATTGACTTCAACAAAAGAAGTTCCATCCATTACATTTTTAGTATAGGCAACGGCAAAGATTGGCTCTACCCCGCTTGACGCACCGCAAATCATAGAAATAGTGCCGGTCGGAGCAATTGTAGTCACCGTGGCATTGCGCATCCTGCGCTTTCCATCATAAATGGAACCCTCATAATTGGGAAATGTTCCTCGCTCATCAGCCAAGCGTTCCGATTCCAACCTACCCTGCAGTTGGATATATTTCATTACTTTTTCCGCACAGTCCACTGCTTCCTCTGAAGCATACGAGATCTTTAATTTAATTAATAAATCCGCAAAACCCATTACACCCAAGCCGATTTTTCGGTTACCCTTAGCCATTTCCTCTATCTTGGGCAGAGGGTATTGATTGGCATCGATTACATTATCTAAAAAGCGGACTGCCAAACGCGTAACATAAGCTAAATGCTCCCAGTCAATTACAGTTTGTCCATCCTGCTCTTTAACCATTTTACTCAAATTAATGGAGCCAAGGTTACAGGCTTCATTAGGCAAAAGAGGCTGCTCTCCACAAGGATTAGTGGCTTCAATTTCGCCGAGTTTGGGCGTAGGATTGTCTCGGTTTAGACGTTCTAAGAAAATAATACCCGGTTCGCCATTCCGCCAGGCATGATCAACTATCTCATTAAATACCTCAACCGCTGACAATTGGCCCACAACTTTTTTTGTATGCGGATCAACCAAATCATATTCTCTCTTTTCACGCAGAGCCTGCACAAATTCCTCAGTGATACCTACTGAGATGTTAAAATTTGTGATCTCCTGATTATCTTCTTTACACCGAATAAATTCCAATATATCCGGGTGGTCTACCCTGAGAATTCCCATATTAGCGCCGCGCCTTGTTCCGCCCTGCTTTACAGCCTCTGTCGCTGCATTAAAAACCTTCATAAAACTGACGGGCCCGGAAGCCACTCCTCCCGTCGAGCGGACGGCACTATTTTTGGGACGGAGGCGGGAAAAGCTAAAACCTGTTCCACCACCTGATTTATGTATTATTGCCGCAAATTTAATGGCATCGAAAATATCTTCCATACTATCATCTACCGGCAAAACAAAACATGCGCTTAACTGGCCCAGGTCCCTGCCGGCATTCATTAGTGTTGGAGAGTTTGGCATAAATTCCAAATTTGCCATCATTTCGTAGAAACTTTTTGTCAATTCTGCAATTTCTTCTTCGGATTTACCATACTGCTTTTCAACACCGGCAATAACACTGGCGACGCGATACAGCATATCTTCCGGTGCCTCCAGCACCTTATCGCCGTCTTTTTTTAAGTATCTTTTTTCCAATACCACTTTAGCAGTCGGCGTTAACTGCATTGCCGGCCAATCACTAGGTACTTTGTCCGTAAAGCTCAAGTCCATCCCAACCTTCTTTATGATGATAACAAAATTTGATGTATTAGAACACAATATCTAGTATGCCTATATTTTACCAGCTCAATATATAGTAGTCAATGATTAGATTTTTCGACATATAACTGAATCTGATACCCTTCATGACAAAAGCAAAAGACTTAAAGCCATCAGCATCATGCCTAAAATTAATCCATAAATAGCCGCATGATGTTCCCCAAATTTCTCGGCCGTCGGCAGCAGCTCGTCCAAAGAAATATAAACCATGATACCTGCCACCGCAGCAAAAACAATCCCAAAGATGGCGTCATTCACTATTTTATTAAATAACTTCAATATTAACAAATAACCAACGACAGCGCCAAGCGGCTCAGATAAGCCTGAAAGAAAAGAATACAAAAATGCTTTACTTTTATCCTTGGTTGCATAATAAATAGGCACAGCAATAGCAATACCTTCAGGTATATTGTGAATGGCAATGGCTATGGCAATACTTAAGCCCAAAGTTGGATCTTCCATGGCACTGACAAAAGTTGCCATGCCTTCAGGAAAATTATGAATTGCTATGGCCACGGCCGAGGATATACCAACTCGCATTAACTCCGGATTACCGGCGCTTTGTTGATATTTTTCATCGCCGGGATCAAGTATTTCGTGAGGATGATCGCTATCGGAGAAAAATCTATCAATAAGAGCAATTAGGACTATGCCGGCAAAAAAAGCTAAGGTAGTATACCAATAGCCTTTATCTGCACCGTAAACTTTTGTCAGTGACAATTTGGCCTCTGCAAAAATTTCAATTAATGAGACATAAATCATCACTCCTGCAGAAAAGCCAAGTGCCGCAGATAAAAACTTTTTATCTATTTTTTTAACATGCAGGACTAGGAAACTACCAATAACCGTAGACATTCCTGCAAACATAGTAAGTCCAAAGGCAAAAAGCAGAGTATTAACATGTGCCATGTCATCTCTCCTCACAGCAAAACAATACTTCAATAGTTTGTTATCAGTAATACATAGTCCATTATATAATTTTACAGTAAAGAGTCAATTAAGTAGATTTAAAAAGCCTCCCATCTCAGGAGGCATTTTTTTGTTGCAGCAAGGCATTATTTTGCAGAGCCAATTTCTGCACACTACAGCTTAAGTGAACCTTTCGGTAAAGCAAGAGACTGTTCAATTAAAACTGCCAAAATTTGCGGATCACGTACACCCTCCACATAGAGATCAGCAATGCCATTAATTATCATTTTTAAGGTATACTCAGGATATGAAATTTTTAAAATGCCTGCTTCCAAAGCCTGGTTGATAAAGTCTTTAGTATAAAGCAGGGCGGCTTCCGTAAGGCTGTTTTTTATTAACTCATATACACCGGGACTCGCCGGTGAATATTCCATAAAATTATAATGTTCATGCATAGTTATTAAATACAGGCGTAAAATCTGCGCCAGTTTCTCATAAAAATCCAGCCCTTGGTCTTGGACAATTGCCACCAGCCGCTGGTTTACCTCCTTAACAATAAACGATGCCACTTCCGCAACCAGCTCTTCTTTGGAGGCGAAATAATAATACACCAATCCCTTTGTTATCCCTGCAGTTTTGGCAATATCATTCATGGATGTTTTACTAATGCCTTGCTCAGCAAAAAGCTTCATTGCCGTTTCCAGTATTTCCTGTTTCCGAACTTCCGGGTCCTTTGTAATTCTCAATCTTCTCGCCTCTATTCCACAGATTTTAAAGATTCCACCATATCAACCTTTTGCAGCCGGAAAAACATGAAAAAGTTGACCAAGGCGGAAAAAAGGAAGGTTAGAACAACAGCAAAGAAATAACTTGCCGGCATTATTTCCTGACCAAACATCATATTATCCACTTCCATTGTGACAATTACATATTTGTGCAAAAACACTCCCATGATTAACCCCAAAATGGTACCAAGCAGAACAAGAATGATATTTTCGCGGTAAACATAGGCCGATACCTCTCTGTCCCTAAAACCCAATACTTTGATAGTAGCAATTTCCCTGATGCGTTCAGTAATATTAATATTAGTAAGGTTATATAAAACAACAAAGGCAAGAGCACCTGCAGCTATAATCAGGATCCACACAATATAATCCAGGCTGCTCATGCTATCATGAAATTCCTTACGGAAAGTCTTTATTAGAGCTACTCCCAATACGCTTTCTTCCCTCATTAGTGATTCTTTAAACTGCTGCTCAACTATCTCGTCAGGACGATAAAGATTAAAAATACCGGCATTGTACTCAGGCGTTCTCAGAGTAACTCGATCAAAATAAGCAGGAGACATAAAAATATAGTGGGTTAAATAGTTCTCGGCTATACCTGCGACTTTAAAAGTATAAGTACGATTTCTGGTGTCTCGATAAGACAAGCTATCGCCAATATCTACATTAAGTAATTTTGCCAGTTTTTCCGTAATAACAGCACCATTTTCGGTCAGAGGCAGTGCTTCTCCTGAAACTCTTTCACGCAGCTTAACAAATTGAGGCAAATTGCGCTCATCTTCCGGGACCAACAAATTAACTTCAAAGTTACGCCCGCTTTTTTCTTTAAAAACCGTAACTGTCTCTGTCAAAGCAGCGGTATATGCTGCAATGTCTTGCTGATTGCTGAGAATATCAAGCTTGTGCTGCTCTTTTACCATAATGATACCATCATAAACAAATATTTCTGCAAATTGTTTATCCATGAGTGCATTAACGGAATCCCGGATGCCGTAGCCAGTTAGCAACAAGGCTGTACAGCCGGCAATACCCAGTACGGTCATCAACAGTCTTTTTTTGTAGCGGAAAAGATTTCTTAAAGTCACTTTTTGCATAAAATTGAGACGTTGCCACAAAAATGTTATCCGCTCCAGCAGAATACGCTTTCCCGGCTTCGGTGCCCTAGGCTGCATTAACTGTGCCGGTGTTTCCTGCAGCGTCACCAGGCAGGCAGCCAAAGCAGCAACAACAGTTGTTAACATGGCAATCCCCAAGGACAGCAGTGCATAGTCAAGATGGAAGGGGCTTAACATATGGGGAATAACGTACATGTTGGCATAAATTGACATAATCAGGCGAGGAAACAACTGAAAACCCACCAAAACCCCAGCCACACTGCCGACGACGCTGGCTAACAAGGCATAAAACAGATACTTACTGGCAATCAGCAAAGTGCTGTAGCCTAAAGCTTTCATCGTTCCAATTTGTATTCGCTCTTCCTCAATCATACGTGTCATGGTTGTTAAGCAGACCAGTGCCGCCACTAAGAAGAAAAAGAGTGGAAAGACTTTGGCAACGGCACCGACCCGCTCTGCATCATCACCATAGCCGGCATAACCGGGATTACCTTCACGCGTATAAACAAACCATTCAGTGGGAAGCTCCAGCAGCTGACGTTCTGCTTCTTTGATTTCGGCCTCAGCTTCAGCTATTTTTTGCTCCGCCTCCTCTTTTTCACGGGCAAAAATCTCCTTACCTTCAGCCAGCTCCTTTTTGGCTTCTTCCAGCTCACGATAACCCGCAGCAATTTCTTTGGCAAGCCTTTTCTCTGCCTGCTCTATTTCTTTTTCCCCTGTTTTTAATAGTTTTGCTTGCTTATCTATTTCCGCTCCTGCCGCATCTATTTCCGCTTTCGCCTCATCTATTTCTGCTTTCGCTTCAGCCAGTTGCTTTGCGCCATCCTCATAAGCCTTATAACCCTCTTCATACAGCGCTTTATTTGCCTTCAGCATCTTCTCCCCTTCAGCCAACTGCCGTAAACCTTCCTGGTACTGCTTTTCACCTTCAGCATATTGTTTTTCCAATTCTGCAATGGCTGCGCGCAGAGCAGAACGAATATTTGCCAGATCGTTATAGTTTAAATTATTTTCAATTAATTTTGCTAAATCCGGATCAAGCTGTCTAATGCGTTCCAGTAAAGCTTCATAATCTTCCTCACTCCAACCGGAATCATTTTCCGGCAGGCTTTCCTCCAAAGTTTTTAAAATTGATATTGCATTCTGCAAATAATCCAGCTGTGTACGGGCGGAAGCCAAATCCTGCCGTGCTGCCTCCAACTCCCTTTCTCCTGCTTCCAGCCGAAGTTTAGCAGCATCCAGTTCAGCTTTTGCTTCCTGCAGCTTCAATTTTTCATCCTGATAACGATTATAGCCATCCAACCAGGCTGCATATCCGTTATAATATTCCAGCCTCCCTGCCGCCAGTGCTTCCTTGCCGGCTTCAATTTCCGCCTTGGCAACAGCGATTTCTTTTGTATAACGTTCTTCTTCTGCCTTTAGTTCCTTTTCTCCGTTTATTATGGCCTGTTCTGCTTCCTCTAAACGTTTCGCTCCGGCAGCCATTTCTGCTTCCGCCAGCGCCTTTTGTTCCAGAAAAGTTTGCTTCCCTTTCTCCAATTCCTCACGCAAGGCCTTAGTTTCCCGCGCCATGGCCGACTGCCCAAGGGCAACTATTTCCTTTTCCGGCTTTGCCAGTATGTCCTGATAACTCGGCGAATAGGCCAGATACTTTTCACTGTCCTGAAGTTTAACATATACTTCATTATAAGAATCCAATTTAAAATCATCTGCCAAAATATAAGCAATATAGTCTATCGAGCCATCGCCAATATTGGTTAAGTCCCGTTCATAGGTGATGTATAGCGGAGAACTCATAAAACCAACTACCGTAAACTCTGCCGTTTTTAAATAAGTAAGGGGATCTTCATTATCCGGCAAAGTTACAGTAATTTTAGAACCAATTTCTATTTCCCGCGGAACACCTCCTCCCCTTTCCAGTAAGACTTCCCCACTCTTTTGCGGCAGGCGCCCCGCTATCAAGAAAGGTATGTTTAAGCCGCCGTCCACAAAATCATCCGGGTCATAGCTCATTAATTTTACAACGGAAGTCACGCCTTCGGAAGTGGTGAAAAAGAGATCCCGACTGTAACCCTTCTGGATATACTCCACTCCGCTTATCTTGCTTAAGTTTTCCAGGTCCTCCTGTGTAAAACCCAGCGGTGAAAAAATCTTAAAATCGGATAATCGCTGTTCTTTAAAGTATTTATCAGCGGAAAGAATCATATCCGGTTCTGTAGCATTAATGCCAGCAAAAAAGCTTACACCCAAAAAAATAATAGCCATTACAGAAAAAAAGCGCCCCCGGCTTTTCCAGATAGAGCGATAAAGATCCTTATAAAAGGATTTTTTCCTCATTACCACTCAATCCTTTCCACCGGTTGAGGATTTTTATTTATAATAAAATCCTCCACTTTACCGCTTTTCATCTTAATAATTTTATCCGCCATATACTGAATAGCTAAATTATGGGTAATTATGATAACAGTCATGCGCTGCTTTCTGCAGGTATCCTGCAGAAGTTTTAAAATAGCTTTACCTGTCTGATAATCCAATGCACCTGTCGGTTCGTCACATAACAGTAATTTAGGGTTTTTAGCTAAAGCCCTGGCAATGGCTACTCGTTGCTGCTCCCCACCCGACAGCTGTGAAGGAAAATTATCCATTCTGTCTTTAAGCCCTACCATTTCCAGCACTTCCTCTGCAGGTAAAGGATTGCGAGAAATATGGCTGGCCAACTCCACATTTTCTTTGGCTGTTAGATTTTGAATCAAATTATAAAACTGAAAAACGAAACCTATGTCGAAGCGCCTGTATTCTGTCAATTGTTTATTGCTATATTTGGAAATATCCCGACCATCCACAATGATGCTACCTGCATCCAATTGATCCATCCCACCCAATAAATTTAAAACAGTTGTTTTTCCGGCCCCGGATGCCCCAACTACCACGGCAAAATCGCCCCGTTCCACAGAAAAACTAACACCATCTAAAGCGGTAATTACTACTTCTCCCATTTTATATTTTTTTACCACATTGCGTACTTCCACAAAAGCCATGATCCAACCACCTTATACCTTTTGCTGCTTTTATTTTACCACTGACTGACCGTTAGTCAATAAAGAAAAAGGGGCCTGCCTGTAAAAGGCGCCTTATAAACTATAATAGTTTTCGCTAGAGATTATTCCCAGTGCAGGAGACGTCTTTCTCCCTTAATTTTAACAATTTCCGTTATATCTTGACTTACTTCAAGCACTCCCCGATACCGGCCTGATGAATCTCGCAAGGCAAAATATTGAATCAAAATCTTTTTCCCTTGCGTCTCGAGCCAAAAAACAGCATGATTCTGCTTACCGGTCCGAAACGCATCAATAATTTCCACAACCCTATCTATACTTTGCGGTGGATGGCATTTTTCCACATCCCGCCCGATTATTGCCGGGGAACGCGGAAAGATCCTGTCATCAGGTCTGGTAAAAAACCTGACTTTATTGTTTTCGTCTACAAAAGTTAAATCCAAAGGTAGTGCGTTTAAAATCATTAGTATTTGTGCCGCATCCAAAGTTCCTGTTTCTGTCTGTAGCAAACCATCACCGGAGAAACTGACTTGGATTCTTTTTTCTTCCGAATCGTCTTTGGCATCCTGCGGCTTTTTAATAAATGGGAATTCGTACTCCAAGCTCTGGCTGTGCATTTGCCGCCATTCTTCTTCCGTCAGGATTTCACTGGCCACCGGGTAGAGAATTAATTCTTCTTTTTTTATAAGCCCCTGCATAGCAAAAATAATCTCTCCCACCATTTCATTAAGTCTGTCTTCGCTGCACTTTTTACTTTCCAGATAAGTAATAAGTGATTTTAGCTGCTCTTTTATGTTTTCATGTAAGCCCCACATAATTGTTAACCCTGCAAATTTTTCCATTTTACTTTCTAAAAGGGGAAATAAAATGTTTTCTTTTTTTTCATAGTGGTGTTTAAATTCCTGCAGCTCAATAAATAACGGAAGCAATGCAGCTTGTTTAACGGATAAATCATCATTACTTTTTATTATTTCTTTAATGCGCTTGATTCTAAGCAGCAGCGCTTCATTTTCCTTTCTCAGGTAATCCAGAAAACTGCTTTCGGCAGGTTTTTCCCACTTGTAACCAGCCAAACTATTAGAAAAGGCATTAATTACTTTATCTAAAACAGCTAATATTTCTTCCACACTAAACCCATTTGCCAACTGTTGGTGAAAAACAGCAAATGCTTCTTGTGGTGTAACGCTTTCAATTTCTTTTTTATATTTCTCATAAAGTTTCTTCCCATTTTCCTGCTGTAATAGCCCCTGCACATAGCTAACCAAATTCTTTACCTTAGGCGTCAGAACAGTTTTATCCATCGCTTTTTCACTCCTTTTCTGTGTGATTCAATTAGAAAGAACCTGTCAGCTGTCGCTAAGTTATTTTTACCTGGAACTAAATCCATCTTTTCCTACTAATATTTGCCCTTTCAGATATAAAATTCCTCTATACCATTGCTCTCTTTTTCTTCAGGTAAAACTGTCTTCTTTTAATGATAAGGGCCTCTTATCTCCTTGTCACAAACAGTTACAATATTGTAGCAATACTGAAATAATTTATTGCAATAAAGTATAAAGAAAGTTATAATAAATATTAAAATTACCTGTAGATTATTAAAGGAGGAAGAACCAAATGGCAAAGAAGCTAATTGCCCTTCTGCTGGCTGTCATGATGTTGTTCTCCCTGACGGCTTGCGGTAGAGACAATGGACAAGGCGGTGAAGGTGAAGGAGAGGGAGAAGCTGAAAATTATAAAATCGGTATTATTACCGGTACAGTTTCTCAAGGTGAAGAAGAATACCAAGCTGCTCAGAACATGAAAGAGAAGTATGGCGATAAAATCGTCACTGCTACTTATCCCGATAATTTCTCCACAGAAACCGAGACAACTATTGCTAATGTTGTTTCTCTGGCTTCTGATCCGGATGTAAAAGCCATTGTCTTTGTACAAGCTGTACCCGGTGCAGCTGCTGCCATTGACAAAGTACGTGAAACTCGTCCGGATATGCTCTTTATCTGCGGTGTAGCAGCTGAAGACCCGGCAACTATTGCCAGCAAAGCTGATATTGTAATGCTAGTGGACGAACTTTCCATGGGTCGGACAATTCCCGAGAAAGCTGCCGAAATGGGAGCAAAAACTTTAATTCATTATTCTTTTGCTCGTCACCTTTCCTATGCTACTATTGCTGCCCGTCGTGAAAAAATGATTGAAACTTGTAAAGAACTGGGCATTGAATTTGTTGACGTAACTGCTCCAGACCCCACCAGTGACGCCGGTGTCTCCGGTGCACAGCAATTTATCCTGGAAGATGTACCTCGCCAGGTAGAAAAGTATGGTAAAGATACTGCTTTCTTCTCTACCAACTGTGCAATGCAAGAACCATTGATTGCTAGCATTTTGAAGGAAGGTGCGATTTTCCCGCAGCAATGCTGCCCCAGCCCCTACCATGGCTATCCTGCCGCTTTAGGTATTGATGTGTCCGGTCACGAAGGTGATGTTCAGTATATGCTCGACTCCATTAAGGAGAAGCTGACTGAAGCCGGCCAAGAAGGCAGAATGTCTACCTGGGCTGTTCCCGTTAACATGTTAATGATTGAAGCCGGCGTTGAGTACGCCATCGAGTTCTGTGAAGGCAAAACAGACGGTGCCTTTGACGAAGCCGTTTTCACCTCCATCATAGACAAACTGGCAGCAGAAAAAGGAACCACTTGCCAGCTTAGCAAGTACGAAGATGGAGATGTTAAACTTGATAACTTCTTCTTACTCCTTTGCGACTACTATGATTTCAGCAAATAAATTCTAAGCCATCGGCTGAGAAATTCGCCGGCTTGATCGGCAAGCCGGCGAATTTCTATATAGATATACTATACAACTAAACAACAGAGCGGGGGTGTACATTTGAGTACCCATTTTTTATTAAACATGAAAAATATCTCAAAAGAATACGATGGCAACCAAGTCCTAAAAAATGTTAATTTACAAGTTAAACCCGGGGAGATCCACGCTCTAATCGGTGAAAACGGTGCCGGAAAATCAACTTTGATGAATATTCTTTTCGGTATGCCAGTCATTCATTCCACAGGCGGCTTTGAAGGCACCGTTGAAATAAATGGCGAGCAGGTTTTCATAGATTCGCCGCAAAAAGCCATTGATTACGGTATTGGTATGGTGCACCAGGAATTCATGCTAATTCCAGGCTTTACTGTAACAGAAAATATTAAAATTGGCAGAGAAATTAGCAAACCATCTCTGTTGAGTCATTTATTTGGCAAAGGAATGGAAACTTTAGATTTTGAACAAATGGCGCGAGATGCTCGTAAAGCTCTTTCAGATATCGGCCTTAACATAGAAGAATATATTCAGGTAGCAGGCCTACCTGTAGGTTATATGCAGTTTATTGAAATAGCCAGGGAAATTGATAAAACTGGTATTAAATTATTGGTTTTTGACGAACCAACGGCTGTACTCACGGAAAGTGAAGCGGAACGGCTTTTAGAGATTATGAAAGTAATTGCTAGTAAGGGTATAGCTATTATTTTTATTACCCATCGTCTCTCAGAAGTTAAAAATTATGCTGACAGCATAACCATACTGCGTGACGGTGAAGTAGTTACCCATAAAGATATCAAAGACATCAGTATTATAGAAATTGCCGAGTTAATGATTGGACGCAAAGTAGAAAAACTGGTAGACCTTGCAGAAGATACCCGTACCCTTTCAGATAGCGACATTGCTTTATCGCTGAAAAACTTTCATGTTGACATGCCGGGAGAAAGGGTTCGCGGTGTTGACCTGGATATACGCAAAGGTGAAATTTTTGGCATTGGTGGCCTTGCCGGACAAGGCAAACTTGGTATTCCCAACGGTATTATGGGTTTATATAAAGCCGAAGGAACTGTTGAAATTTTTGGCAAAAAACTGGATCTTTCCAAATTAGGCAGCGCCCTTGCCAACGGAATTGCTTTTGTTTCGGAAGACAGGCGGGGTGTTGGACTCCTTTTGGATGAATCCATAGAACTCAATATTGTTTTTTCTGCTATGCAAATTAAAGATGAATTTCTCTATCACTTAGGTCCCGTTAAACTGCTTAATCAAAAACAAGTACGCCAACATGCGCTAAAAATGATTGATTTACTTGATATCCGCTGTACCGGCCCTACACAAAAAGTAGGCAGTCTCTCAGGCGGTAATCAGCAAAAAGTCTGTCTGGCCAGAGCGCTAACCATGAATCCTGAAATCCTAATTGTCTCGGAACCGACCAGAGGTATTGATATTGGGGCCAAAAAGCTTGTTCTGGAATATCTTGCCAAATTAAATCGCGAACAAGGAATGACCATCATTATTGTAAGCTCTGAACTAGTGGAATTGCGCTCTCTCTGTGACCGCATCGCCATTGTATCCGGTGGTAAAGTTTCAGCTATCGTCAAGCCTGATGCCCCGGATGCTGAGATTGGCTTGGCCATGGCCGCAGGATAAGCATACTAATTTTGAACCAAATCAGACTTTTTCAAGTGGAAAGAGGTATACAAGATGCAAGAATATATAAAAAAAGCCTACGATAACATTGGTTTGCCTCGCTTAATTATAGCCGGTTTTTTTCTCCTTGTATTGCTGTCAGCCGTGCCGCTAGGATTAAATATTGCCACTTTATTGGGAGATACTTTGCGCAGATGGGCCATGTACGGCATTCTGGTTTTAGCAATGGTACCGGCTATCCAATGTGGTATAGGACCTAATTTTGGTATCTCCTTAGGTATCGTTAGCGGCTTATTAGGGGCAGCCATCAGTATAGAGCTGGAAATTGCAAACCCCTGGCTTGCTATAGGGGTAGCAATGTTGGTAGGCACTGCCATTGCCATTGTTTTAGGTATACTGTACGGCATGCTGCTGAATAACGTTAAAGGTTCGGAAATGACAGTGTCTACTTATGTAGGGTTTTCCGTTATAGCTTTTATGAATATTATGTGGCTGTCACTCCCCTTTACTAATGGCGATCTCATCTGGCCTATCGGCCAGGTCGGCATGAGAAATACCATTAGTTTAAGCAATACTTTTGGCGGTCTATTAAACGAGACCTTATCTTTTACCATCGGCCAGGAGGGTAAAGGACTTTTTGTCCCAACCGGGCTGATCCTGTTCTTTTTCTTGGTGTGTGTAATTGTCTGGCTTTTTATGAGGAGTAAGACAGGGATAGCCTTAAGTGCGGCAGGCTCTAGTCCGGCTTTTACTCGTTCGTCAGGCATTAATGTTAATAAAATGCGTATTATTGGCACAGCATTTTCAACAGCTCTGGGAGCCATAGGTATCATCACTTACGCACAAAGTTATGGTTTTTTGCAGCTTTATAATGCGCCTTTGTGGATGGGCTTCCACTGTGTGGCTGCCGTCTTAATTGGTGGAGCCACTACAAAAAAAGCCTCCATTTCAAACGTAATAATTGGCACCTTCCTCTTTCAAGGCCTCTTAGCCGTTGCATTACCGGTTATCAACCAAGTATTGCCGGAAAGCAACCTGCCGGACGTCATTCGGCTCATTATCTCCAATGGAATTATCCTCTACGCCCTATCTAAAACGAAAGGAGATAAATAAAATGAGCAACTTAAAAGATAAAGCCATTAAAGCGATTCTCGATAACAAGGTAGTAATTCTTTTTGTTTTATTGTGTATTGCCGCCATTTATGCTTCTAAAAGCCCTCTGACTTTTGTGGCGGCGGAACTTTTTACCCGTTTTGGGCGTAACGGATTTTTAGTTTTATCGCTACTGATTCCCGTCTTGGCCGGCATGGGGCTTAACTTCGGTATTGTCATCGGTGCCATCGCTGCGCAAATCGCGGTATTCTGGGTGGTCTACTGGGGCTTTACCGGCATTACCGGTTTCTTGCTCTGTGTACTGATGTCCACACCAATCGCCATTTTGTTTGGCTTGTTAGTAGGCCGCTTATTTAACAAAATGAAAGGTGCTGAAATGATAGCAGGTCTGGTTTTAGGCTATTTCGCCGACGGACTGTATCAGCTTTTTTTCCTCTACATTATTGGAGGCATCATACCGGTAGATAATCCTCGCTTAATTATTTCTACCGGCATAGGCGTTAAAAATACCATTGACCTTGCCGATAATCTTAAATATTCTTTGGACACAGTTCCTATGATAGCCATCCTTAAAATTACTTTTACCATTATGTTTATAGCCGCTTTAGTAAAGTTGGTATTATATTTGCGCAAGAAAAACGGTTCTCTGCAAAGCATAATTATGCTGGGAGCTGCGGCAGTACTTGGTTTTGCGCTTATTAATTTCATTCCTCCACTGACAGATTTCCTCTCTACAGACCGCCTGCTCCTACTTGATGCAGTCACCATCGCAATTATCATATTAATTGCCTATCAAGTCTGGGATTTAATCAATAAAAAACTAATTAAAAAAGATCCGCATTATCAAATTACCAGGCCGCTTCTTTTCATAGCGCTGGCCATCGCACTTTATTTTGCTACCTACCTAAAACCGGTAGAGCAAATTCTTTTATTTGTAAGAATTCCCGTTACTACTTATTTGTGTATTGTTGCGCTTTGCCTTTTTAATTCCCTTATCCTCCGTACCCGCTTAGGTCAAAATATGCGAACGGTAGGACAAAGCCAGACTGTGGCCAATGCCGCCGGCCTTGATGTGGATCGCTTGCGGGTCATTGCCATGATCATTTCAACTGTACTTGCCTGCTGGGGACAATTAATTTACCTGCAAAACATTGGAACCTTTTCCACTTACGGTGCCCATACACAAGTAGGGCAATTTGCCATTGCTGCGCTGCTTGTAGGCGGAGCTTCCGTACAAAAAGCCAACAACAAGCAGGCAATCATTGGCGTCATCCTCTTCCATACTTTATTCATTGTGGCACCACAGGCCGGTAAAGAGCTCTTTAACAACGCCCAGCTTGGAGAATACTTCAGAGTTTTTGTTGCATATGGGGTAATTGCTGTTTCTTTGGCCATGCACGCCTGGAAAACTACAGTTAAACCCAAAATCACCACTGCACCTTCTTCCGGAGAGGAAGCAACAGTGGCACAAAGCTAAATATTTTACAAACAAAACCCTTCGATTTCGAAGGGTTTTTGTTTTAAATGACCACTTCTTCCCCTTTACCCAGACGCAGCAGGTACTTGTTACTAAATTTATAAACCAAATTTTTCTTTTGCCTTTTTAGTATTACCGATTTTAGTATTAATAGTGCCTGTAAGAGGGAAAATATAAGCAAATTATTTTATTGGGGGTTTTAAGATGAATGTGCTGGAAATTATGGAAGAAAGGATGAGCTTTTCATTTGAGGTATTTCCACCTAAAGCAGATAAGCCTCTAGAACCTCTTCTGGAAACATTAGACCATCTTTATAAATTTAAACCTGATTTTATCAGCTGTACTTATGGCGCAGGCGGAACCAATGCCGGCCGAAATGTCGAGATTTGCCAAGCCATAAAAAAAAGCGGCCAAACCATTCCCGTTACCCATTACACCTGTATTGGAAACACTATAGATAAGATCAATCAAGAACTGCAAGGTTATCTCAACATAGGTGTAGACCATATCCTGGCCTTGAGGGGGGATTTCCCCAAAGGTTGGGAAGAAACCAGAGGCGATTTTGATTACGCCAATGAACTAGTAGCCCATATCAGGGAGAGCTTCCCGCAGTTTATCATTGCCGTTGCAGGCAATCCGGAAAAACATTTTGAATCAAATTCATTTGCTGACGATATTGCACATTTGCGCATGAAACAGGATGCCGGAGCAGATTTTATTATGACACAGCTTTGCTATGATGTAGAACATTATGAATGGTGGGTCGAAGCTATTCGTAAAGCAGGTATTTATTTGCCCATTGATGTAGGAGTAATGCCTGTTTTACAAAAAGAGCCCACCATCCGCATGGCTGTATCAAACGGCAGTGCAATCCCACGTGATTTGGCAGAAATTATTGCCCGCTATGGTGACAACCCGGAGGATTTTAAAAAAGCAGGGAAAGAATATACCGTTAAGCTAATTCATAAATTCATCAGTGCCGGCATCGATGGCCTGCATATCTACACCTTGAATAAGTGGCGTGATGTAGCAGATATCATTAATGATGCCGGCATTAGAAAAATGAGCGAATAACAGCCAATTTGCAGCTTGCGGAGGGTCTAAACGACCCTCCTTGCCATGTATTGCCGCAAGGAGGTTAGCAAAATGGCCAAAATAACCATTGATAATCGAGATTATGAAGTTCAAGATAATTTAACTATTTTCGAGGCCTGCCGCCAAGTTGGAATCATTCTTCCTGCACTAATGTATGACGATAGGTTAGAGCCGGTAGCCAGCTGCGACTTAAGTGTGGTAGAGCTTGAAGGTGCAAAAGAACTGGTCAATGCCTGTACTCATGTCATTAGTGATGGCATGAAAATTAAAACACAAACTGAGCGGGTTAAGGAAGCAAGAAAAAAAGTCTTAACTTCCCTGCTTTCAGAACATCCCCTTGAATGCGAACATTGTTCCACGGCAACACAGTGCAAACTACAAATATACTGTCAAGAGTATGAAGTTACCCAGCCTACACAAACAGCCAAACGCAAAAAATTTCCCCTTGATGAAAGAAATCCATTCTATATAATTAACCCCAACAAATGCATTGCCTGCAATCTTTGCGTACGGGTCTGTGAAGAATTGCAGGGTGTTGGCGCCCTGAAATTAACTGAAGAAGGTTATGTGCAGCGTAAAATTACAGTTGAATGCGAATCCTGCGGCAACTGTATAGATATTTGTCCGGTACGTGCCATCATTCCTAGAAAATTTGAGGAAGAATTTGTTCAGGAGCTGGCTGTACGAGATAAAGCTCGGGAAGAGAAAAAAACACGTTTTGTGAAAACCACCTGTTCCTACTGCGGAGTTGGCTGCCAATTGGAATTAGTGATTGAGCAGGAAAAAGTTATTGACGTTAAGCCTGTGAAAGTGCCTCCCAATAACGGTCTACTTTGTGTCAAGGGTAAATTTGGCCACAAATATATTAATCATAAAGATAGATTAACAAAACCGCTCATTAAGAAAAACGGTAAATTTGTAGAAGCAACTTGGGATGAAGCTTATAGCTTAATAATAGAAAAATATCGGCAAATAAAAAATAAATACGGCAGTAATGCTTTTGCCGGTTTAAGCTCCGCAAGATGCACCAATGAAGAGAATTATTTATTTCAGAAGCTAATAAGGATGGTTTTTGGCACCAATAATATTGATCACTGCGCCAGGCTCTGACACTCATCAACGGTTGTAGGTCTTGCAACCACTTTAGGCTGCGGCGCCATGACAAATAGTATTGGTGAAATTCTTGATACCGATTTAATGTTTGTGATCGGCTCCAACACGACTGAGAACCATCCCGTCATAGGTAATTTTATGCGGCAGGCTAAAAAAAGAGGAGCAAAATTAATTGTTGCCGACCCGCGTAAAATTGATCTTGCAAAAATTGCCGATATTTATTTGCAAATAAAGCCAGGCAGCAATATAGCTTTAATCAATGCCATGATGCATGAGATAATAAAAAATGATTGGCATGACAAAGAGTATATTGCCAAAAGAACAGAAGGATTTGAAAAGCTTGTTGAACATCTGCAGGATTTTACGCCAGAGAAAGTAGCCGAAGTCTGCGGCATTAAAGCAAAAGACATCAAAAAAGCAGCACAAATGTATGCCGCAGCAGATAAAGCCGGAATCTTTTATGCCATGGGCATTACACAGCATTTGTCCGGTGTGCACGCTACCATGGCTCTGTCTAACCTGGCCATGCTCTGCGGCAACATCGGCAAAGCATCTGCCGGGATTAATCCTTTACGCGGACAAAACAATGTGCAAGGTGCCAGTGATATGGGCTGCCTACCGGGCGATTTGCCTGGTTACCAAAAAGTGTACCATGAAGAAAAAAGAAGAAAGTTCGAGGAAGCTTGGGGAGTAAAACTACCGGCCAAGGCCGGCTTAACACTCTCCGAAATTATCCATGGCGGCGAGAACGGTAAAATTAAATTCTTGTATATAACCGGTGAAAATCCCATGATGACCGACCCCGACTTAAAAAACGTCAAAAAAGCACTAAGCAGTATTGAATTTTTAGTTGTACAGGATATTTTTTTAACTGAAACGGCAGTATTAGCTGATGTTGTCTTACCTGCTTCTTCTTTTGCCGAAAAAGACGGGACATTTACAAATACGGAAAGAAGAATTCAAAGAGTCAGAAAAGCCATAGAACCCATTGGCGATTCCAAACCGGATTGGGTTATTTACACAGAATTAATGAATCTTATGGGTTACCCACAAAATTATCAGCATCCGGCAGATATCATGGCAGAAATCGCCGCCCTAGTTCCCGAATATGCCGGTATTACTTATGAACGCCTGGAAGAAGTAGGCATTCAGTGGCCATGTTTAGATCAGGACCACCCGGGAACACCGATTCTCCATCAGGATAAGTTTGACCGCGGTAAAGGGCTTTTTGTGACTGTAGATAACATTTCCAGTGCAGAATTAGCTGATTATGATTATCCCTTTATTATGACTACCGGCAGAAATCTATATCAGTACCATGCCATGTCCATGACTGGTAAAGTAGATGAGCTAAATAAAAAGTCATCTGAATCGTATATCGAAATCAATGCTGCAACTGTTGACCGTTTAGGCTTAAAAGATGGTGACCAGGTTAAAGTTAGCTCCCGCCGGGGTTCTGTTACCACTACCGTTAAAGCAACTGATAAAATTGCTGAAGAAGTCATGTTTATGCCCATGCATTTTGCCGATGCCAAAGTAAATTACCTGACCAATACGGCAGTTGATAAATTAGCCAAGATTCCTGAGCTAAAAGTTGCCGCTGTTAGAGTGGAAAAAGTATGAATAAAGTAAAGACCAGGGAGCACGGAACTGGCCCCCTGGCTTTTTATTGTCACACTTATGCAAACTTATTTTATTGGAGTCCCAGCTGTTTTCTCTTTTTAATAATGTGAGCTTCGATATCACTTGCTGCTTGTACGGGATCATCTCCCAAAGCCACCTTACCACCTGTCATCTCCTCCACATCCTCCGTCAGCAATTTTACCAGGTTAGGAGCACCTGTGATAAAGGGTGTGGGAGAAAGGTGCGTGTATGCACCGTAGGCTACCGCAAAAATTCCGTCGATGGTGGCTTTTTGCTCCATCCATTCCGGTGCTGTCACTGCGATCGGTAAGTCTGAAATATCAACATCTAAATGATCAGCTAAAGCAGTTACCAGCATGGAAATACGCCCCGTATCGGTACAGGTGCCAAAACTTAATACAGGAGGGATACTAAGTGCTCTACACACTTCCTGCAGCCCCGGGCCTGCCAACTCAATGGCGTCAAGATTACATAGTCCGGCTACTTCCAGTCCATGATTACCACAACCTCCGGCCACTACCAGAATATCGCGCTTAATTAATTGCTTGGTAATATTGACAGTATTCCAGTCATGGGGACCGTTACGCAAAGTAGCACAGTTGGCTAAAGCCACTATCCCCTTAATTTTCCCCTTAGAAATAACATCTACCAACACATTTAAGTCGTTGTTAATTGCCTTTAAGACTGCCTCTGTAGAAAAGCCGGCAATAGCTTTTCTTTTATACTTTGGTACCATCGGTTTAATTTTACCATGGCGTTTTTTAAAATTCTCAATGGCCAGCTCGATACATTTTTCTGCCATTTCATCAGCTTTAATCGGGTTATAGGCCATGTTATGCTCTGTGCCGGGTACACCAATAATGCTACTAACACTAATCAAAGCTACCTGATATTTTTCCGCATATTGATCTATTGCCGGCGGCGAACAGTTTTCTTCCATCACCAGAGCATCTACAGTACCGGTAGCAAGAAACGGTTCTATAGCTAACCAGTTGCCCATTAAGCCGACAAAGACATCATCTACCTCAAAGCGCTGCAGCAGCTCCTGACCCGTTTCAATGGAGCCGACAATACGTAAGCCTTTAGCGCCAGCTTTTTTCGCCATCTCCTGATATTTTGCCTGCTTTGCTTTCTGCAGTGTTGCTACCCCAATCCAAGGCTGGTGACCATTAAAGGCAATATTTACATAATCCGGATCCATAATGCCCAAATCTACATCAACCTCATGCGGCATCGGGGTGCCAAACAAGATATCCTGTGTCATCTCTAAACCAATTTGCGCTGTATAGATGGTGGATAGTCCTAAGCGCAGCGCCTTTTTGGCTAAAGAGACGTAATCGCCGTCAACATTGGTTAAACAACTGGCAATGCAGTTTTCTACCTCATGCTGTACTCCGCCAGGGTATAAGTGCAGTTCTTTCCATAAAGCTTTGCGCTTTTTAGGGGCAAAGGCCTCTACCATTATGCTTTTTTGATCAGGATTTACCTTTAATTCCCGATCCAGCAGCTCTGCCAGCTGAATGGCTAATTGTTTTGTATCCTGATTAGGATCGATGCCTGTCCGCTCACACATCCATTTCAATTTATCAACGTCGGTAATTTTAAATGGTGTTTTCCCTTCACCTGTGGCCTTTAATGTTCTAAAAGCCTCAAAAGCATGATGTCCATATGTTGCCGCCCCCATAATATTTCTCATTAAAAAGTTGCGCATAGCCATGGCATCTGGACCGATACCACAGACCCCTTTTTCGGCACCTGCTTTTTCACTGATGCGGCAAGGGCCATGCGTACACAACTGACAGCTTAGGCCTTGGAGGCAAAACTTACAGCGTATTTTCTCCTGTTCTTCCCACCTGGAGAAGACACTGGATAGCCCGTCATCCCTGATTCTCTTTAGCATCTCCTCAACGGAATCATGATAGCTGACACGGCCTTCTAACCTTTCTGAAACTTTTTCCGGCATATTCTACCTCCTACTTCAATTTCCTACTGTTAGTATGTCCCAAAAAACAGCCGGTAAGGTAAAAATCGAAAAATTTAACATCCCTCTTGACAGTTGCATAGTATTAGTGTACTATTTAGCTAGTACAGTAAGACACGTTCTGCGGAGGTGAACCAATGCAATTTGACAGCAATCTGCCAATTTATACACAAATAATTAATTTGCTTAAAACACAGATCGCTGCCGGGAAATTAAGCGGGGGTGACAAATTGCCGTCTGTCCGGGAATTAGCAAAGGAATTAAAAGTTAACCCCAACACTATCCAAAGAAGTTATCAAGAATTGGAGCGTGAGGGGCTGGTCTTTACACAACGGGGTATGGGGACATTTGTAACGCAAGAGCAAACAAAAATGCAGGCCTTGAAAAAAAGCCTGGCATTGGAAGTAGTAAATAATTTTGTTACAAACATGCACAAATTAGGTTTTAATAATAAAGAGATATTTACCATGATTGCAGAACTCGTAGGGGAGGAGAAGAAATGAATAACATTGTAGAGATAAAAAATCTTACTAAGATATACTATGACAAAATAGCTTTGGACAATCTTAATTTAAAAATTAAAAAAGGCAAAGTGGTAGGAATCTTAGGCCCTAACGGCAGCGGAAAAACTACCCTAATTAAAATCCTGACCGGATTACTGAGGCCAACAAGTGGAGAAGTGCTAATTGATCAGCAGAAAATTGGAGTCTATACAAAATCGATAATTTCCTATTTACCAGATCGTAATTATTTATATAAATGGATGAAAATAGAAGATGCCTGCCGGTTATTTAAAGATTTTTATGCTGATTTTGACGCAAATAGATTTGCGGAACTGCTGGATTTTATGCAGTTGAAAGAGAATATGAAAATTGATACCCTCTCCAAGGGAATGCACGAAAAACTAAATTTGGCACTTGCCTTGGCGCGAAAGGCCAAATTATATATTTTAGATGAACCAATTGCAGGTGTGGATCCGGTAGCGCGAGATCAAATCTTAGATGCTATTATCAATAATTACAACGAAAACAGTTCAATGTTGATTACTACTCATTTAGTAAGCGAAATGGAAAATATTTTGGATGAGGTAGTATTTTTAAAGGAGGGCCGTCTGGTCTCCAAAGGTAATGCTGAACAACTACGGGAAGAAAAAGGTAAACAGATAGTTGAAATCTATAAGGAGATTTTTGCACAGTAAGGAGGAATACGGCAATGTTTAAATATATTAAATACGAAATCAAAGGCACATACAGATATATTCTCGGCACCATGGCGTTTGTATTGATGCTGATTACAGGTTTCTATACCTATTTAGTTAATGCTAGTAGAGCCCCAATTAATAGCATTGGTTTTGTATCCTTATTATTAGGTCTAACTCTTTTTGGTACAGCTGTAGCTACATTTCTCTATATAGTAGGCTCCTTTAGAAAGGAATTATATGAGGATAGAGGCTATCTAACATTTACACTTCCCCTGACAGGTAAACAAATAGTTGGTGCAAAACTAACAGTGGCTTTCATCTGGTTCTTTCTTTTAGGAACAGTTTTCCCACTATACAATCTAATGATGATTTCCATATTTAATGCAGCCGTTCACAATTTAACAGAAATATTTACCGCCATAGCACAAGTTATTTCCTTTAAACAGGCTCTATTCTTTATTTTCAATACAGTATTAAAAACTTCTAACTTTTTGCTTTTGGTCTATTTTTCCATCACCCTCAGCAGAGTTACATTTAGGAATAAAAAGATAGGCGGTTTATGGTTTGTCTTATTCTTAATCTTGAGCTGGTTAATGTCGTACGGGGAAACTAAAATTGCTTCTTTGCTGCCATATTATTTAAACTTAAATTTGCAAAGTAATAATTTTATGTTAAACCAACTAATTTTAAACGGCATGACTTTAGATTTTTTTCATACTGGTTCTCTCACAGCAAACATAGCAAGCAATATTTATGTGTTAGTAGTAACAGTCACCCTCTTTTTAGCCACCAGTTATTTAATAGAAAAGAAAATTGATTTATAGGGGCAAATTAAAATGACCGGGATACTCCGGTCATTTTTGTATTAAATTTTCCAGAGGGAATTCATGCAAGCACTTGCTTAGAATTGTGGCTTTTTCCTTTGTGGCCGGGCAGATCGAGCTCATACCAAGTGGCCGTCGTGTTTAAGAAAATAACATCAGGGTTGCCGGCAGTAAGGCCAAAAGCAGCGAACTGAATCGCGATGGTATTTCCCGGTGGTATCACTATTTCCCCTGCAAAATCCAACAAAATCGGATTTACAGTCTGTAAAGTAGAAAAGGCGGTAGAGCCTCCTTGGTGCGCTGTATTCCGGCCTGCCATCATAGCGCTGGCCCCGGTAAAGCCAAAATTAAGGCTGACAATACTCAAATTCTGTGTGACCACAAAGGAGGGATTGCGAATTAAAGTTATCTCTAAGGCCGATTCGTAGCTAAGAGTCTGGTCTGAGGGGCTGAGTACAGCACCGCCGGTTATCGTATTTAGATACATTATCCTGCCAGAATCTAAGGGATTTGTAATTAAGATATTATGGAAAAAATTTTGGGCACTTAAAGAAGTATTATCTACCACTGCAAATAAACGGCCTTTTTGCGCATACGCGCTGGAATTAGGCACTGTAAGTAAAACACGATGCTGATCAGTTTTAAACTGTTCATTGCTGTCAGTTTTTTTTACACTGTCTTTCTTCAACACTCTCTGATTGCAGTATTTATAAGCTCTCAATCAAACTCACATCCTTAAACTTTCTTAATTAAACACTTCATTGCTTCAATATTGTATGCTTTATAGCAAAAAAGGTGCAAAAAAAGGCCAGCGGCACACTCTACAAGTTATACCGCTGGCATTAGGATTTGTAAACAGCCTGTTTTCCTGTACAATTATTTTCCCAAGGATAGAAAAGCTTTATGTAGAGCTTCCCCTTGATCATCACTCATAATGAGGATAATGACATCATCAATATTGTCTACAATTATCTTATCAGGATCTACACCCACACAAATCCATTTCTGGGGATCAACATTTTCTTTAATCGCAGTTTTTATCTCTTCAATATCTGCATCCTCTTTGACACGTACCAAACATAACTCATAAGCAGAAGGCATCATAATTGGTTCAGAAGCAATAGCTTCTGCAAATTCTATCTCGGTACCTAAATGATAACTGCAATTTTCTGCATTAATTTCAGTTGTTTGTAACCCAGTCTCTATGAATTCTTTAAAGAAATCATCAACTTCTGCCGTCTCATAAATTTCAGCCAAAATTTCTTCAAGACTACCGTCGAGAACACTGCTTCCTTGTCCACCCCCTGCCGACTGGCAAGCAGCAAAAACAAATAATACAGCCAACGCTAGAAATAAACACAATAATTTCTTCATACCAATCCCTCTTTTCCTGTTGATCTATTTCTATTTAAGACGAGCTAGCGACAAAAAAGTTCCTGTCAAGCTGAAATAAAATTTGGCAGATCGCTCTGCTAATAGAGACACTCCATAATTAGATTTTTTGTTATGGTATATTAACTTTTTTTATGCTGCGGTATGCTACACTGTATACAAGAAAATTTTAGAAATAATAAAAGGGGTGTTTTTATGCTTTATAAGCTACCTGAACTGCCTTACGCCTATGATGCTCTTGAACCCTATTATGATGAAGAAACAGTAAGACTGCACCACAGTATACATCATAAAGGATATGTGGACGGGCTCAATAATGCAGTGGCTAAACTTGCCGAAGCACGGGCAGCAGGAGATTATTCCCTGATTAAGCATTGGGAAAGAGAGTTAGCTTTTCATGGATCAGGTCATGTACTGCACAGCATCTTTTGGGAAAATATGAGTCCCTCAGGAGGTGGTGCTCCCCAAGGCGCTCTTGCTCAGCAGATTAATCAGGATTTTGGCAGCTTTGAAGCCTTTAAAAAGCACTTTAATGCGGCAACAGTTGCCGTTGAGGGCTCCGGCTGGGGGCTTCTGGTCTGGAATCCCTACGCTGCCAAACTAGACATTATGACAACAGAAAAACATCAAAACTTATCTATTTGGGGCGTAACCCCACTGCTGGCATGCGATGTTTGGGAACATGCTTACTATCTCAAGTATCAAAATAAAAGGGCAGCTTGGGTTGAAGCCTGGTGGAATCTGGTCAATTGGCATGATGTTGAAGCAAGATTGGCAAAAGCAAAAAACAAATAGTTTAAGTATAAAGGGTGCCCTCCTAAAAGAGCACCCTTCTTTTAAATCAATATAACCTTGCACCTTGCTGCAGTAACTTTTCTTCCCACAGTATTTTTAAGATCGCCAATTCTTCACTGTAATCAGTTTTTGTTTCATCTTCATCATATTTTAATTTTTCAAGTACTTCAATAGTAAAACTTTCTTTCCCGTCTTTCTGCCAGTCTTTTTGCAACTGCCTATTAGGATGATTGCCAAAGTTTAGTTTAAACTTTGTACTATTGGTTGTGCTTCTTAAATATTGAGTCCCTTCAAGATAATATTTATTCTTACCGTTATGCTTTATGGCCAAAATACCCATGTCAGGTTTCATTTGTTTATATAGTTCCTTTAGCTGCTTCCTGCGTTCAGAGTCCAAATTAATACCCCATTTCCTTTAGAATCCGTGATAAAGTACGCAGTCGCTCACCAATAAGCTCTCCATCTTCACTAATGGCCTGGCTAAAAAGCTGAATATCTTCATTTATTTTTTCATTATCGGTACATATAGACACAGTCATGGCATCTCCCTGCAAACCAATTCGGTCTATTACAGGCTTTTCCGGATCATATAGATTTTCATAGCGGTAAGCTTCCTGAAAATACTGTTGAGCCCGGCAAACCAGAATTGCCAAATCTAAAACACGATGCAAAGGTAATTCCTCTGACTGCCGTGACCATTTTTCTCCCGTATGGCGCCAAACTTTAGCAGAAATATCAACCTTACCGCGGTCATTCCATTGCGCAAGTCCTAAGGAAAGCCCCTTGGCATCACTTTTATAAGCATTCCTGCCATCAACATTTTCATAGTTTTCAGAGACAATTACCGGTTTATGCTTTAAGGTAGTGGGTATTTTCATCTTCATCCCCTCACTAATCTAGAGTTTACTAATTTACTAATTTACTAGTTTACTAGTTCAAGTATAGCATTACTATACATTTGATGTCAATGTGATAGGGGACGGTTCCTTGTCACACTTTTTTTATCCGGCTTACCACTCCCCTACTGACACCAAGGAGAGCTGCTATTTGTCTCAAGCTTTTGCTTAAGGCGAATCTACTTTAACATCTCACTATTATTTAGAATTAATGTGCTGTATAAAAACAGCACGTCCTGATCTTTAAAATCTATAAATTCCCCTAATTTATGTGCTGCAATATAACGTAAATCAATGAGTGTAATCTTCTGATACTCTGCCAAAAGCAGCGGTGCCAAGCTGCTGCCATAAGAATCCCGGAAAATAATTAATTCCTTTTGAGATTTGGCATGAGGGTTTTCGATGGAAAGCAGCGCTACTGCGCCGGAAAGAAAAAGATCATAGGAATCAATCTGACCAAATTTCTCCGTTGCATAAACTTTGCCATATTCATTTTTATCATAATAATAGACCACTGCAGCTTCAATGCTTTCATTGGTAAGATAGATTAACTCCTCAGGCTTTAAAGGCAAAGCTGCCTGGCCATAATATGCTCCATAAAAAGGATACTTTTTTACCTGGGTATATTGTCTCGCTGCCAAGCTTGGTGACAGCCCCATTGCATGTGTGATTTGTGCCACTACAGGCTGCAATCTCTCCTGACGCCAGTGCAAATCCGTGCGATAATAGTCTGATAGTTTTAAGCAGCTAAAAAGATCAATATATTTCATCTTGCTAATCTTCTCATTCATGATTTCTACCAGCCGCTGATAATCTAAACCAGGATAGCCGTTTTGCGCTGCAGCAAAATAATTTTTGTCTGGAATGATGGCATAATAGACATTCATCCCCTGCAAATAGTAGTCATAAATTTCATTTAGCTTTTGTGCCGCCCTTGCAATGGATTTTTCTTTTAAAGGGTATTCCATTTTAAAAACATGTTCATCAATAAGATAAATGCCGTTATTATCTTTCTGTCTAAACAGCTTAAACAATACTGCAGCCTTTAGTGCCCGAAACTCTTCCCTAAACACAAATTGATCAAGGCTGTATTTTTCAAATTTATCAATCCAACTTCCATTGAGAAGAGAAGAAAGGGTGACAGCGGGAAACTGCTGCAGTTTTCTTCTTTCACTAAAAGATAACTCTCGAGGGGGGCAGATTATATTGAGAAAAAATATTGTAACCACAATAAAAACAAAAGAAAGGGCAATGACTTTATTTTTTACAGTGCCGTTCATGCTGCCCTCCTTAAAATCTAAAGTACAAAAACGGATTAAAAGAGCCATCCACTAGATAAGCTGTTACCGTTAACAACAGAGCCGATAAAAATACAGGCTCTGCCAGATTTATTATCAAACCGCCCTTCTTTCTGCTTTTTACTTTTTTTATTAGCTTATTAACGCAAGGTGTAGCACATATAATGCCCGTTACCAACACAACTGCATAGCTTTGCAAATAATAAAGTGCTTCCTGATTAAAAAGAGGCACTTCCAACAATCCCAACATGCCCTTAACATTTAAAACAGCGTCAGAAATATCGTTTGCATTAAAAATAACAAAACCAATTATGACGCAAAAAAGAACATACACATGAGAAAAAAAGGACGGTAGTTTTTCAATTAAATGACGATAAAAAAACTTTTCCATGATTAGTAAAAACCCATAGAAAAGCCCCCAAAAAATAAAATTCCAGTCGGCACCATGCCAAAAACCGGTTACTAACCAGACTAGCAAAATATTAAGTAACCAGCGAATAGTTGAAACTCTGCTGCCGCCCAGGGGGATGTATAAATAATCGCGAAACCATGTCCCCAAAGATATATGCCAGCGCCGCCAAAATTCAGTTATACTTTGGGCAATATAGGGGTAATTAAAGTTTTCCGGAAAATCGAAACCAAATATTTTGCCCAAACCGATCGCCATATCACTATAACCGGAAAAATCAAAGTAGATTTGCAGTGTAAAAGCCAAAGCGTAAAGCCAATAAAATAATACTGTTTTTTCATTGACAATTTTGAAAGTACTGCAAAGCTCACCAAGTACATTGGCCAGCAGTACTTTCTTTGCCAGGCCAATAATAAAACGCCTAACACCAAGAGCAAAGTCCGCCCAGCTATGGAAACGAAAATCCAATTTGGCAGCCACATCTATATAGCGAACAATGGGACCGGCAATTAGCTGCGGGAAAAAAGAAACATAGAGAGCAAAGTGGAAAAAGTTTCTCTGCACATCAACGGTACCACGATATACTTCGATGGTATAACTGAGGATTTGAAAAGTATAAAAACTAATCCCGATAGGCTGCACCAGTCTTAGTAGAGAAAAGTCAGTGTTAAAAAGAAAATTAATGTTGGCAAGAAAAAAATCCGCATATTTAAAAAAAGCAAGCATGCCGATGCTTACCACAACGGAAGAAATCATGGCCATCCGGGCAAATTTTTGCTTTTTAAGCTTTATAAATTTATCTATAATCAGCCCGTGTAAATAGCCTGAAGTTATTGCTAAGAGCATTAAGAAAATATAAACAGGTTCACTATAAAAATAAAAAACCAAACTGGCCAGCAGCAAAACAATATTTTTGCCAGCCTGAGGCAAAAGATAATATACTAGTAGGACAATTGGGAGGAAATAATATAAAAAACTAATACTGGCAAAAACCATATTTTTGCTCCTTCGTTAATAACAAATGCTTTTAATGCCATTCCTTATAGACGCATAATATTTTAAGTATGTTCCGCAGCTTTCTGACTTCGCCATTTGTTTTTTATGCTCATTACCAAACGACTGCTTTCCTCTGACTGCTTTATTTCCAGAGAAATATTACTATAGACTGCCTGCAAAAAAAGAAATGTTAGCCGGCTGGCTTCTTCAAAAGGAAACGGAATATTATTATTTTGGTGGTATTGCCGCAGACGGGTAATATATTCCAAAGGCGTTTCACAATTTTTCCGCGGCAGTCCCTTTTTCTGTCCTAATCTTAAAAAAAGATAAAAATTGCGTATCACTTTGTCCTTAGGGGTATGGGGCTGTCTTAACAGATAAATAATGCCAACTGCCTTCAATTTTATTTTTTTAACTGTCAACTTAATTTTAATAATACAAGAAATAACCCACTTTTTAATTTGCTCCAATAAAGTCCTTAGCGATAATGATAGCTGTCCGCCGACAGCTTTTTTCTCAATTTGTGCCCCAAAAACAGCTGCTGATTTAATCCTGTTTTTTATAATTTTAATTAATATGGATAATGCAGCCAATAGACAAATGACAGCAAGCAGAACAAGAAAATGATTAAACCATGGGGGCATTTCCTGCAGATACGGTATCATCTTACGCACACTGGGTGCTGAGGAAGAACTGGATTCCAAATAATTTTTTTCTTCCAACCCCCGGGATAAAAGAACATTCAAATAATTTGCCGTAGCAGCAAGGATGCTGATTATTTTTTTATATGCAAGCCTTAGATACAAATAAGCTTCCTGGGAAAAGCTTGCCAAAAAGAGTAAAGCCGTTATGATTGTGGGAACAAGCAAGTGTAAGGTTATTAAGTCATAACGGCAGATTTTTTTTTGAGCCCCATGCCCTCCTACATCAAGCGTAATAAATAGAGCTAAAAACCAGCCTGCCAGCAGCAAAAACAAAGTTAGAAAAGGCGCTTTCATCAGATGTAAAATGATAAAAGCGGGGAGAAAAATAATTAAACTGCTCTCCACGGCCTTAATGCTGATATTTCCTGCTTTCTTCAAAGGAAAAGTCAACTGAAAAACGGCATTGAAACCACAAAACCAAGACATGCCCTGCCAAATAATAGGCAAAAACCAAGCCAAAGGCAGAGGCAAATCTAAATTCCTTCTTATAAAGTTAATCAAACAGAAAAGGCCGCAATAAAGTATATATTGCTGCAAGTTTTTACGCAAGATTGTTGCAAAGGTGGGTTTGCGCACAATTAATTTGCTGTTAAGAGTATAAGCCCCAAAAGCAGGTAAAAGAGAATTAATAATAAAGCCTATGAGCAACTCCCTTGCATTAATGGACACTATGCTGGTCATTATCATTAGATACCAACTATAACCGGATATACAGATTAAAAGAAGAGGCCAAATCATCTCGTTACCCCTTTAATTTAGATTAATTAATCGATAGCCGGCACAAGCCAAGGCAGCCAGTCTTGCTGCAGTATAAAAATCATGGGGATTTTCAGCTTTTTTTTCTGCAGTTTTATCTTTTGCAGAGTCCCAGCAAGCAGGTGGTCTATTATAGGTTAAAATGTAAACCATGCTGTCAGAAGCTTTTTCCATCACTTTTAACCACAATTTTTCCTGCTCTTCCCGCGAAGCCCGACTGCTCTCATCAATGGAAGCAGCAAGCTTTAATATTTTTTGTGCTTGCTCATCACTTGCGGCAAAAGTTAATGCAGAAATCCTCCTTACTCTTTTCAAATAGGGAGGTTTATTTGTTTCTCTGCCGCGCTGCCACTGCAGAAGGGGTGCATTAGTATAAAAAGCTGTTTTGACACCTTGCTCAAGCTGAAACAATGCCAAGCTGGTAGCAAAACTAATGGCTTCTTCCAGCAACGGATCTTCTGTAGGTATAAAATCTGTTTCAGCAGGAGGTTGTTCATAAACACTTAGATCAAAAACTATCAGACAATTAAAAGAGTTTTTGCGGGCATAAAGATTTGACTTTAGACTACCTGTGCGTGCCGTAGCATACCAGTTTATACTCTTTAAAGGATCTGTCAGTTGATAGCTTCTTACTCCCAGCACCGTATAGCGATCCTCTAGAGCAGTTCCCCTCTCCACTTGTTTCTCTGTCAAAGCAAGTACACGATTGATTTCTTCCTTCTCTTGAATACGGGGATAAACATACAAATAACTCCCCCTAGTAATTTCTTTTGCAGCATAAAACAATCCTGAAGGATCACCGACAAAAAACTCCACCGCCGGTATATAATAAACACCTCGCAGTTGAGCTTTAACTTCTACGGCCAAATTCACCTCTTCTTTTGCCGGAAGCCAGGAATAAGCAGCAAAATACTGCTGCCGGGGCACAATAACATTACCGGCCTTTTCTGCATTTGGCTTCTTTGGCTCTTCACTGGCAAAAACCTTATTATCAGCGACAACAGTAAAAAAGATAGGCAAAGTAATGTTAATACGGCTGCGAACCACGGGTAAGTGCCAAGCGTTTGCTAGTTTAAATTCCAAGGAAAAAGTTTCTCCGGCAAAAATATTATGCCGTAAGTTTTTTGCCTTGCTGTCAACATAACGACAGCTGGTAATAGTCCAGTAATAACTCCAAAGTAAATACATCAAATATAGTAAAACTGCCAAATAAAACAGCTTAAGCCGAAAGTAAATAGTTAATAACAGTAATAAAATTAAGAGCATCCTGGCTGGAAAGCCGGCAATGGGTGTAGTAGTTATAACTCTACAGTTTTTCATGGGTGACAAAACTACCTTTTAATGGTATGGGGATTTTAGCCAGAAGCTCCTGCAAAAAGTCATCTGTAGACAGCCCTTTATATTCTTCCGCTTTTTTTAGTTTTAAGCGATGAGCAAATACTGGATTAACCAAAACTTTAATATCATCAGGCAGCACATAAGCCCTTCCCTGCAAAAAAGCCAAAGCCTTAGCGGCTCTTACCATACCTATGGAGGCACGGGGACTTAATGGTAGTTCCACAGCTTCATGATTACGCGTATAAGCGACTATTTCTAAAATGTACTGCACCAGTTCGTCTGCCAGATAGACTGAAGAGATAAGTTCCTGTATCTGTAAAAGCTGGCTACTGTTTAAAATAGCTTTTAAGGAGCCTAAGGTATCGGTAAAAGCATGCTTGGAAATAATCTTTATTTCCTCGGCCGGATCGGGATAACCCAGTTTAATCCTTAACAAAAAACGATCACGCTGTGCATAGGGGAGTGGAAAAGTCCCTTCCGAGTCAATAGGATTTTGTGTTGCCAAAACTAAAAATGGCTGTGGTAATTTGCGAGTAATACTGTCGACTGTAATCTGCCTTTCCTCCATTGTCTCCAGCAGTGCCGATTGTGTACGCGGTGTAGTGCGGTTAATCTCATCAGCAAGCAAAACATTAGTTAGAACGGGCCCCGGGCGAAATTCAAATTCACCGTTTTGGGGATTATAGAAATTCATACCGGTAATATCTGATGGCATTAAATCGGGAGTAAACTGTATACGTTTAAAATCGCAGCCCAATGTAATTGCTATTGTTTTAGCCAAAGTTGTTTTACCGGTCCCCGGAACATCATCAAGTAAAATATGTCCCTTTGCCAAAAAAGCTGCTAATGCTAATTGCACAGCTTCGCTTTTTCCAATAATCACAGACTCTATTTGTGCTTTTGTGTCCTGCATTAACTTAGCGGCAGCCGTCAGATCAAGTTTTATCTCATTCTGCATAGGGAGTCTCCTTTTCTTGCCGTCAGATTTCAGTTTTTTTGCTTTGCGCTACAATTTTAGAACATATTCAATAAATTTTTTATATTTCCTTGTTTTTGAAAAAAATTAATGTGACAGAGAACCATCCTCTGTCACTCTTTCTGTTTTTTAGCAGCGGTCAATTTTTCCGCAAGGATATTTCGTCGCATTGCAGTATTTTTTTCCCGATAAGTCCGAAGCAATCTTTCATTAGCTTTGTCAATTTCCCTCTTTAGCTCGCCGGCAGATAAAACAGCACTGCCTAGCCCTCGGGTAATACACTGCTCCAATCTATCTGAGGTGGCAACGATAATATTATAATTTTCTTGATTAGCAAATGTAAACTTTTCAATAAAATGATCCGCCTCTTGTTCTTCTTTGGTATACACAAGGTGTAGATTATCATCGTATTTAATTATTTCCTCATGACGACCCGGAACATGATAAGCATCAAACACAACGATAATCTGGCAATTCCGCACACTTTGATATTTGCTCAAATAATCAATCAACTTTGCTCTCGCGGCCTCTAAATTTTCTTGCGCCAACTCTTTTAATTCAGGCCAGCTAAAAATAATATTGTAACCATCAATGAGCAAAAATTCTTCTTTTCTTTTTTGCATTGTTGGGGTTTTAGAATTCCGTCCAGGCGAAACAGTGTCAGCTGCCTTGCGCTTTTTAGTTTTTTCTCCTTGATTTGCAAAATAGGTTTGTTGAATAATCCTCTCAACTTCCTCTGGGCCAATCATATCCCGTTCAACTGCAAAAGCTCTTTTTTCAGGCATTAGTTCGCAAAAATCATTCTTTGGAGCAAAGTAACTTTCCACATGCATATATTTTTTTACTTCATCCCAAGCAACTAAAAAGCTATTTCCGTTTTTGTAAAAAACAGAAGCCGTTGGATTTTCTAAATCCTTTTCTGAATCATATCCTATTCTTGCCACAACTTCTTTAGCATTATGGCAAGACTCATACCCCACCACACTATAAAATAGCTTGCCGTGCCCTTTGGTATAAGCTGTTAGCTCTCTCTGGTAATTTCTCATGGTGGCAACGGGTGCTTCCCCAATCAAAATTGCTGTTTCATCCGTTAATTGCGAAATTTGGCACCTGCCGTGCATTCTCTCAATATCAGTCATGGCACGCCCAACCATTTTCGCAGGTAATTCCAGTTGAAAGGTATAATATGGCTCCAACAAAAGTGACTCCGCTTCCTTTAAACCCTGACGCACAGCACGATAAGCTGCCTCTCTTAAGTCGCTGTTTGCAGTATGTTTGTGGTGCACCCGACCCGATACTAAAGTAATTTTCATATCCGTAATTTCTGCTCCCGTTAGCACACCTTTATGATGCTTTTCTTTTAGGCAGGATAAAATTGTTTCCTTTGCACTTTTAGGAAGTAGATCTTCACTGCAGCCGTCTAAAAACTGAAGGCCTCTGCCGCGCTCACTCGGTTCCAGTAACAAATGAACCTCCGCATAATGCCCCAAAGTCTCAAAATGACCTACTCCCTCTGTTACATTGGCAATGGTCTCTTTGTAAACAATCTCTCCCTCATCAAATGATACTGCTATGTCAAAACGCCTTTTGATTAGACTTTGCAAAATCTCAATTTGCATCTCACCCATAACCTGTACCCTAATTTCATTTAACTGCTCATCCCAAACAATCTGAAGCTGCGGGTCTTCCTCCTCAAGCTGACGCAATTTAGAAAGCACCATTCTTGGATCAAATTCTTCAGGCAACAAGATTCGATAATTTAACACAGGCTCCAATATAGGTGAATATTGTTTTTTCTCTACCCCCAAAACTTCCCCGGGTTTAGTTTGCGTAAGCCCGGTAACTGCACAGACAGTACCTGCTTCCGCCTCACTTGCCAGGGTAAATTTCTCCCCCGAATAAAGACGGATTTGATTAATCTTTTCTTCCCAAATTCCATTGGTTAAAACGTCTTTTACTTTCAGCTTTCCACCGGTAATTTTCAGGTAAGTAAGCCTGTTCCCCTGTTTGTCTCTCCCTACTTTGAATACTCTGGCGCCAAACTCTTCCGGATAGTAGGGCATATCGGTATATTTAGTAAGACTCTGCAGCAAGGCGCCGACTCCTTTTAATTTTAAAGCAGAACCGAAAAAACACGGAAACAGTATCCGTTTTTTGATGGCGGCCTTTATTTGTGAGTTTTCAATACGGTTTGCTTCTAGATATGCTTCCAACAAAACATCATCACACATGGCCACTTGCTCATAAAAGCTATCTTTTGAAGTTTGACTAAAATCAACGCAGCAATCACTAAAATATTTTTTTAGTTCCAGCATCAAATTTTCTTTATTGGCGCCAATTTGGTCCATTTTATTAACAAAGATAAAAACCGGTATTTTATATAGGGTAAGTAGACGCCATAATGTCTTGGTATAGCCCTGCACTCCATCGGCAGCACTAATCACTAAAATGGCATAATCAAGTACCTGGAGGGTCCTCTCCATTTCAGTAGAAAAATCCACATGGCCGGGTGTATCCAATAAAGTAATTTCTGTCTCATCTATCCTAAATGTTGCCTGCTTAGAAAAAATAGTTATCCCTCTCTGTTTTTCTAGCTCGTAGTTATCCAAATAGGCATCCCTGTTGTCAACTCTGCCCATTTTGCGGATTCTACCACTCAAATACAGCAAACTTTCCGATAAAGTTGTCTTACCAGCATCCACATGTGCTAAAATCCCAATAACAATTTTTTTCATGACTCCCTCTATCCCCCGCTGCTCGTTGTATATATAATACCAACAAGAAAGGAATTTAACAAACAAATATCTTATCATTAAGACTATTCCTTCTCTAAAACAGCAATGCCCTGTAATCGCAAGAATTACAGGGCGCTGTACGTTCTCACCGCTTAAAAAAGTTTTTGGTTGCATTATAGTTACTTTACTTTAGATTTAATAACATCATAGCCTAGTTTACTAATTGCACTTTCTATATTTTCGATTGAAAGCTGCTCCTCGTTAAAGTTAAGCTTTACTTTACTGGAGTTAAATGAAACATTTACCGAATCCTTATCAATACCTTCTAAAGCTTTAAGCGCATTTTCAATTTTTTGCATACATGACGGGCAGGTTAAAGTTTCCAATTGAATTGTCGCCGACTTCATAACATAAATTCCTCCCTTGCATTCATTTTTTAGGTTAGACCTTTCACTCTGTCCCTGATTTAATTATATCCTACCTTTTACTAATAAAGCCTTTTTATACTTGATATTCTTATTATCTTAGCTTATAGTTTAACAATCTCATTCCGTTAAGAATTACTGCTAAAATACTGCCTTCGTGTACTAACATTCCTATGGACATATTCATCCATTCGCTAAACAAGACACTGGCTAATAATACCAGCACAACGCCTACAGCAATAAAAATATTTTGTTTCATATTTCTCACCGTAGCTTTTGCTAACCCCAAAGCATGAGGCAGGCGACTAAAATCTGAGTTCATTAAAACGACATCTGATGTTTCAATAGCTACATCGGTACCGCTTCCCATTGCGATACCGATATTAGCCAAAGCCAGTGAGGGGCTGTCATTAACACCGTCTCCAACAAAAGCAACTATTTGACCTGCTTTAATTAGCTTTTCAATATAGGCCGCTTTATCTTCAGGCAGCATGTTGCCATGGGCTTCCGTCAAGCCCAGCTCCCTACTTACCAAATCAACGGTTCCCTGGTTATCACCCGAGAGCATAATAAGGTTCTTGACCCGCAGCTTTTTTAGTTTAAGCAAATTTTCTTTTACTCCTGGACGTATTTGATCACGTACTCCATACATTATTTTCAACTCACCATCAACGGCAGTCAAAACAAGTGAGTTTCCGTTCTTTTCAAAACGAGCGGCATCAGTTTTCATCTTTTCATCTAGTTTGACATTTTCCCTTTCCATTAAAGCAATATTACCAACGGCTACTTTGTGGCCGTTGACATTGGCTATAATCCCTGCACCTTTTATAACTTCTGTATTTTCAACCGGTAAAAAAGTTGTTTCGCCAATCTCCTCCAATACTGCCTTTGCCAGCGGGTGATCTGACTCACGTTCTATGCTGGCAAGGTATCCCAATGCTTCATCAATATTATCCTTATAAAATTCTTTTTCTGCAACCGTGGGTTTCCCCACAGTAAGAGTTCCTGTTTTATCAAAAACAATTGTATCCAGCCTGCTCAAATCTCTAATTACCTCACTGCCTTTTAGCAGCACTCCATTGCGTGCTCCATTACCAATGCCAGCAACGTTAGATACCGGCACGCCGATAACCAAAGCACCCGGACAGCCTAAAACGAGGATTGTAATTGCCAATTCAGCATCTCGTGAAAATAGCCATACTAAAATGGCAATAACAAGCACTGCCGGTGTATAGTACTTCGAAAAACGATCAATGAAACGTTCCGCCTCTGATTTGGAATCTTGTGCTTCTTCCACCAGCTCAATTATCCTACCAAATGTTGTGTCTTCGCCTATTCGGTCGGCAACAATCTGTAAGGTTCCATTTTCCAAGATTGTACCTGCAAATACTTTGGAGCCCTTTTCCTTTCTGGCGGGAAAAGACTCCCCTGTAATACTAGCTTCATTAACACTGCCTTCACCGCTTAAAACTGTGCCATCAACAGGAACCTTAGCGCCGGTTTTAACCAGCAATACATCACCTACATCCACCCTATCCACTTCAACTTCTTCAAATTCACGTTTGCCATCCTTTTTAGAGCACTTTCCGGTGCCATTTCAATCAATTCTTTTATCGCGGAACGTGTTTTATTTAATGTGCGCTGCTCTAAATAAGCACCAAATAAAAACAAAAATGTAACAATTGCTGACTCTTCATAGTTTTGAATAAAAAACGCGCCCAAAACTGCAACTGTAACTAAAACGTCAATACTCACTACTTTTACTTTTAAAGCCTGGTAGGCTTGGATAGCAATGGGCACTGCACCTAAGGCGGAAGCAGCGATTAATAACCAAGCAAAAAGATCCGTATTTTTCATTATCCATTTGCTTAAAAATGCAGCTACTATCAAAATGCCGCTAATAAAGGCAATATTATTTTTATTGCTTAAAATATATTTTTGCAAAGCCCCACTCTCCTAAGCTTGATATGCCCCGTCCAACTCGGCAAGCATCTTGTATACAGCTTCGTAACTTTCGCATACATCAGACGGTACGGTATAGTTATCCGTAATCTCGCGTAATTGTTTAAATTCAAGATCTAATTTAGGTTTTCCAGATCCTGCTTCCTTTATTTTGGCAGTAATGGCATTAAATATTTTATGTACTTCGTGAAATTCCGGGTGAGTGTCGCCATGAACACGTGCTACCACCGGCACATATTGTTCTAACCTTGCAAGATGTTTTTCTTTTAGCTCATTAAATGTCGTCATAACTAAATTCCTCACTTTCACTTTTTATTGTTAATTCCTATTGATTTCTATATGCTTATTTTAGCATAGCTTTTTTTACAAAAAATAAACCAGTTATGAAAAAAAGACCCTTGATTTGTTTGCATAAACAGTATCAAGGATCATGCTTTTTTGTGAAATATTTTGATTACCAACTTAACCCATTCTTTTGGATAATTCAAATAGTGCCGTTTCATAGGCTTTAACCTGGTTTTCATTTTTTATCTCGTTAAATGCAAAATTAGGGTCTTTGGCATGGCAAATAAGTCTCGCTATATAATCCAAGAAGTGAGGATTTCTTACTAAAATCGGGCCAATTACATAAGTACCAAAAAAATTGTTTTCCCTAACACCTTCAATCTTGTTGCTTTCGTTTGCTCCGGCGCCAAACTTTACTTTAAACAAATAATTATCAATATCATAGGCCATGCTTTTTTTGTTTACAAAGCCTACTATGCTTTTTTCTAAAAAATTTGCGCTGTAAATAATGTCGGAAGTAACCCTTGCCCTGCTTCTTTCCGCATAAAAATTAAATAAATTTAAACCCTCATAAATCTCCCCATCTATTTCGCGAATAAATCGTCCAAAAATTTCAAATGAATTACCCGTGGCCAGCATCACCACACCTTGGGCAACAGCTTCCCGGAGCTCATTTTTAAAACGGCTCAAATCATTTAGTGCCACCAATTGATTTTTTTCGGTGCCGGAACCCAAATAAATAAAATCGTAATCGCCAATTTCTATATCATCGCCTACAGAGCTGCTTTTTACAGTAACTTCTATATTTTGCTTCATTAAAAGACTTGTCAAAATCTTAATATTTCCCACTTCGCCATATAGATTTAAAAGATCATGATATAAATGCAAAATCTTCAGTTCCATACTTTCACCTTATCAATATATTTTTGCTTATCCGAAAAACAGGTTAAAACATAAATTTTTCCCACTGCCAACTCATTAATAGCATCCATTAACTTGTCCAGATCGGGAGTAATGGTAATTTTATCTTTATCAATCCCGCTATGATCAAACCTTACACCCAAATCATAGGCATATTTCCCTGCCAAAATAATTCTTTTTACATTGTCACTTTGCAGCAGCTCGAAATCAATATCCCAAAGCCATGACGTCTCATTGGTGTAATATTTGCGGCTGATACTGTCTACTAAAATAACAGCGGTACACTCTTCCTTTTGGTTTGCAATATACATTAATGATTGATTATATGAGATAGAGTTTTCATGCTTCGAGACGATCATCATCCCTTCTTTTTGAGCTACCTGAAATTCAATAATCCTTTCTTTTTTAACAATATAGTTGTTAAGGGCTGAACATATATCTTCACTTTTCACTCCTAAAAGACTTGCAACGGTAAAGGCAGTAAGTAAATTGTAGATATTATAAAAGCTTTTAAAATTTAGCTCTATTCGATGTTCATGGTTAATTACAAAATAACCTTCATCAAAATCTATTTCTGTAACGCTAAATTCCGGATTATGTCTGTGATGCCCGCAATTTTCACATTTATATGAGCCAATATGATTATAGTGGTAGTATTCATACACTAGTTTTTCTTTACACTGAGGACAATATGCCCCGTCATTATACATGCTGGTGCTGTATTCCTTACTAAGGGAATTTTTTTCAATCCCGAAATAGGTAACATTTTCCCTGTTTATACCCATCATGGAAGATAAAGGATCATCTGTATTTAGCACCAGATGCATCTCATCCTTTACTCCCTCTTCCATAATGGCATAAACCTCTTCAGGATGACCATTCCTTGTAAGTTGATCTCTATAAAGATTGGTTACAACATAATACTTAGGCGTTATATATTTTAAAACATGTCTGGTATATCTTTCATCAACTTCTAAAACTAAAACATTCTTTTTTACCCTGCCGGCAAAATCGGAAATTCTTAATAATAAAGTCGCTATCCCTTCAGTTTGATTTGAGCCTTCAAAATTATAACCTACCGTAAATCCATTATTAACTAAAACATCATTAACCATGCCGGCAGTAGTTGTCTTGCCGTTGCTTCCTGTAATAAACACAATATTTTCCGGCAAAACAAGTTTTGATAATATATCGGGATAGATCTTCAGGGCAATTTGGCCCGGCAAGCTGCTCCCCCTGCCAACTAAATAACCAATAAAATATAGTATTTTGGTTAGCAAAATTACAAATACTTTTTTCATTTTTTTCACCTATTCTTTGTCGCTTTCTCACTATAAATAGCTACTGATCACTTTAATGTAATTGTAGCATCTTATTTTTTTAGATACAATTAGAAAATCTTTTTTGTTTTTACTGCACATCAAGCCGAATTCATATCAATCAATTCATTTACTCCTATAAATCTACTTAAAACACTATAATGTTATTTTGTACATTATAGTGTTTTAAGTAGATTTATAGGAGTAAATGAATTGATTGATATGAATT